>NZ_BAAILO010000615.1:47442-57058 GCF_054589115.1 Cupriavidus sp. 8B
GCGTTGGCCGCGGGCTTGTCCTGGACCAGCGGATTCCGCCTTTACCTGGCCGTATTCACGGCTGGCGCGCTGGGCCGCCTGGGCTGGCTGCACCTGCCGCCCGGCCTGCAGGCGCTGGAATCGTGGTGGGTGATCGCGCTGGCCGCGGTGCTGGCCCTGGCCGAGTTCGTGGCCGACAAGGTGCCGGGCTTCGATTCCTTCTGGGACAGCATCCAGACCTTTATCCGCATTCCCGCCGGCGCGATCCTGGCCGCCGCGGCCTTCGGGCAGCTCGATCCGCAATGGATGGTCGCCGCCGGGCTGGTGGGCGGCACGCTGGCCGGCACCGCCCATGCCGCCAAGGCCGGCACCCGCGCCCTGATCAACGTCTCCCCGGAACCGTTTTCGAATTGGGCTGCCTCACTGAGCGAGGACGTTGCCGCCAGCAGCGGACTGCTGCTGGCTTTTTTCCTGCCCGTGGTGTTCCTGGTGGTGCTGGGCGTGCTGCTGCTGGTGGCGGCGTGGCTGCTGCCCAAGCTGTGGCGCGGCTTGCGCCATTTGCGCGACGCGCTGGCCAAGCGTGCGCCGGCGGCCTCGCCGGCGGGGCGCCAGCCCCGGCGCTGAGTGGCGGGTTCGCCCCTCGTTTTGCCCAATCCGGCCATAATCTGGCCCTGGTCCGGCGGATGCGCGCCGGGATCCACCCGCTGGTATCCTGCCGTGGCGCCAATCCCGGCCCGCGGCCTGCCCGGCTGGCCGCCGCCCTGCATGTGCACGGACAAGAGATTAGCGATTAGAGATAAGAGATCAATGTCTTCAGAACCCGCTTCCCAGCACGTTCCCGCAGCAACAACCGAAACCACCGTAGCGGCATCGTCCGGTGCCCGCCCGACGCGTTTCTCGCCCTGGCACCAGGCTTTGCGCATGGCGCGGCGCGACTGGCGCGCCGGCGAGCTGAGCCTGTTGCTGTTCGCGCTGGTGCTGGCCGTGGCGGCGCTCAGCAGCGTGGGTTTCCTGGGCGACCGGATGCGCCTGGGGCTGGAGCGCGACGCGCGCCAGATGATCGCCTCCGATGTGCTGATCGTGTCCGACCAGCCGTTCGATGCCGTCTTCGCCAGTCACGCCGCGCAAGCGGGCCTGGCCACCACGCAGACCGTCACCTTCCCGAGCATGGCCAGCGCGCACGCGCCGGGCCGAGCCGCAACAACGCAGGGGCCGCGCGCGGCCAGCGGGGCACCGGCCGACGCCACCTCGCAACTGGCTGCGCTCAAGGCGGTCGCCCCCGGCTATCCCCTGCGCGGGCAGCTCAAGGTAGCGGCCGGGCCCGGGGCGCCGGAAGCCGCCGCTACCGGCATCCCCGCCGAGGGTACCGTCTGGGTGGACGAGGCTTTGCTGGACTCGCTTGGCGTTGCCATGGGCGACACCATCCAGCTGGGCAGCCGCGGCTTTCGCATCGACCGCATCATCACGCAGGAGCTGGATCGCGGCGCCGGCTTCATGAATTTTGCACCGCGTGTGATGCTGCCGCTGTCCGACCTGGCGGCCACAGGGCTGGTGGGGTGGGGCAGCCGGGTCTCCTACCGCCTGCTGGTAGCCGGCCCCGACACCGCCGCGCAGGCTTACCAGAAGTGGGCCGAAGCTCAGATCGACAAGCGCGCGCTGCGCAACACCCGGGTCGAGTCGCTGGAATCCGGCCAGCCGCAGATGCGCGCCACGCTGGACCGCGCCGAGCGCTTCCTGTCGCTGGTGGCGGTGCTGTCCTCGATGATTGCCGCGGTGGCCATCGCCATGTCAGCGCGCCGCTATATGCAGCGCCATACGGATGCCTGCGCCGTGTACAAGTGCATGGGCCTGTCGCGCCGCGAGATCCTGCTGGCCTTCGGGCTGGAGTTCCTGCTGCTGGGCGTGGGCGGCGCGGTGGCCGGCGTGGTGCTGGGCTACCTGGCGCACTACGGCCTGCTGCTCTCGCTGGGCAACCTGCTGACCGTGACGCTGCCGCAGCCTTCCGCCTTGCCGGCCGTGGTTGGCGTGCTGGCAGGCGTCGTCCTGCTGACCGGCTTTGCCTTGCCGCCGCTGCTGGCGCTGACCCGGGTGCCGCCGCTGCGCGTGCTGCGGCGTGATATCGGCGCGCCGCCGGTTTCGACCTGGATCGCCTACGGGCTCGGCCTGGGCGCCTTTGTGGCGCTGCTGCTGGTGGCCGCGCGCGATCTCAAGCTGGGGCTGACCACCGCGGGCGGCTTTGTCGCCGCCGGTGTCGTGTTCGCGCTGCTGGCCCTGGGCCTGCTGAGCCTGTTGTCGCGGCTGATGCGCGGTGGGCGCCTGGCGCGCGGTAGCGTGGGCTGGCGCTTTGCGCTGGCGGTGCTGGAGCGCCGCCGCGGCGTGACGGTGCTGCAGACGGTGGCGCTGGCAGTGGGCCTGATGGCGCTGCTGCTGCTCGGCATGACCCGCAACGACCTGATCGCCTCCTGGCGCAACGCCACGCCGGCGGACGCGCCCAACCGCTTCGTCATCAATATCCAGCCGGACCAGCGCGCGCCCCTGTCGGGCATGCTGGAGCACGCCGGCATCGCCGACCTGCTGTACCCGATGGTGCGCGGCCGCCTGACACATATCGGCGGCCAGCCAGTGCGCGCCGATCGCTTCGCCGATGGCCGCGCCCGTAACCTGGTCGAGCGCGAATTCAACCTGTCCTATACCGACGCGCTGCCGGCCGGCAACCGCGTGGTGGCCGGCAACTGGTTCGGCGCCGGCAAGGCCGGCGCCTCGGTGGAGGAGGGCATCGCCAAGACCCTGGGGATCCGGCTCGGGGACACCTTGCGCTTCGACGTGGCGGGGCAGTCGGTGGAGGCGCCGGTCACCTCGCTGCGCAAGCTGGACTGGGGCTCGATGCGGGTCAATTTCTTCGTCATCTTGCCGCCCGCCGCCATGCAGGGCTTGCCGCAGACCTATATCACCGCCTTCCACCTGGCGCCCGCGCAAGCCGCGCTGGGCAACCGGATGGTGGCGGCCTTCCCGAACATCACGGTGGTCAACACCGACATGATCCTGCGCCAGATCCAGGACGTGCTCGACCAGGTCATCGCCGCCGTCGAGTTCCTGTTCGTGTTCACGCTCGCTGCCGGCGTGACCGTGCTCTACGCGGCGCTGTCCGGCGCGCGCGACGAGCGCAAGCGCGATGCCGGGCTGCTAAAGGCACTGGGCGCATCCGCCGCGGTGGTGCGGCAGACCCAGTACGCGGAGTTCCTGGTGGTGGGCGGACTGGCGGGCTTGCTGGCCAGCCTGGGCGCGATCGCGGTGGGCTGGGGCTTGTCGCAGTTCGTGTTCGATTTTCCCTACCGCTTCAACGGCTGGATCGTGCCGGCCGGTGTGCTTTCTGGCATGCTGTGCGCTTTCGCGGGCGGCTGGCTGGGTTTGCGCGAGGTGCTGCGCCAGCCCGCGTTGGCCACGCTGCGTGATGCGTGATACCTGAAGCCTGAACCATCTTTGAGTGTTTATGAGTACCGATTCCAAGCCTGAAAATGCGGCATCCGCGGCCTCCGACGCCGCCCCGGAAGTCACTGCCTATGAACTGATCGGCGGCGAAGCGCGCGTGCGCGAACTGGTCGACCGTTTCTACGACCTGATGGATCTGGAGGACGAGTTCAAGGGCCTGCGTTCGCTGCATCCCGCCTCGCTCGACGGCTCGCGCGACAAGCTGTTCTGGTTCCTGTGCGGCTGGCTGGGCGGCCCCAACCATTTCATCGAGCGCTTTGGCCACCCGCGCCTGCGCGCGCGCCACATGCCGTTCGAGATCGGCACCAGCGAGCGCGACCAGTGGATGCGCTGCATGGCGCTGGCCATGCAGGACGTCGGCTTGCCCGAAGACCTGCAGCTGCGCCTGATGCAGGCCTTCTTCGGCACCGCCGACTGGATGCGCAATGTGCCGCGTTGATGGGCAAGGCCACCGAACCAGCCACCGAACCAGCCAATGATCCCGACACCATGACGGACACGTATCTCGAAGCCGCCACGGAGCTGCCTGCCGGCGCCCGGCGCATACTCGATTTCTGGTTCGGCGCGCCTGCCTCGCCGGAATGGAACACAACACGCTCGGTGTGGTTCACCAAGTCCGATGACTTCGACGCCACGGTCCGCGCTGCCTTGCTGCCACTGTGGGACGCCACGCACGCGGGCGCGAATGCCGACTGGGCGCAAGGCCCCGAAGGCGCTTGCGCACGCATCGTGCTGCTGGACCAGGTGTCGCGCAACGTCTTTCGCAACGACCCGCGCAGCTTCGCCTCCGACCCGCAGGCGCTGGCAACGGCCCGCCAGATGGTGGAGAGCGGCGCCGACCGCCTGCTGCCAACGGCGTTCCACCGCATGTTCTGCTACATGCCGTTCGAGCATTCTGAGGCCCTTGCCGACCAGAACACGGCCGTGCGGTTGATGACGGCACTGCGCGACGAAAGCGAGGGCAAGGTGGACGTGGTCGAATGGGCGATCAGGCATCGCGCGGTGATCGAGCGCTTCGGGCGCTTCCCGCATCGCAACGCCGTGCTGGGACGGCAGGATACGGCGCAGGAGAGCGCGTTCCTGAAGGCGCCCGGCTCGTCGTTCTGAGCCGGGCTCGCCTGACGTTACTGTCCCGGTTGCCACATCAGCTTCACCAGCTTCACCAGCTTCACCAGCTCGATCCAGTACGCGGCATGGCGGCGGGGCTGGGACTCAAGCCGATGTAACAGGCCCTGGGCAGGGCCAGCGGGGAGCGCCATCAGGTCTCCTTGCGCTTCTCCTGCCACTTGTCCACCAGCAAGCGCGGCGCGTTTGCGAGCTTGTCGAGGATGCCTTCGGGCGTGGGGGCCACATGCAGCAGGTCGTTGTGGACCTGCTTCAGGAAGCCTTCGTCCACGGCGTGCTGCATGAAGCCCAGCATGCTGTCGTAGAAGCCTTCCACATTGAGCAGCCCCACCGGCTTGGCGTGATAGCCCAGCTGCAGCCAGGTGAAGGTCTCGAACAGTTCCTCGAAGGTGCCGACGCCGCCCGGCATGGCGATGAATGCATCGGCGCGGTCGGCCATCATCTGCTTGCGCTCGTGCATGTTGCGCACCACGTGCAGCTCGGTCAGGCCGCGATGGCCGACTTCCTTTTGCATCAACGCATCCGGAATGATGCCGATGGCGGTGCCGCCATTCGCCAGCACGGCGTCGGCCACCGTGCCCATCAGCCCGACCTTGCCCCCGCCGTACACCAGCGCAAGGCCGCGCTCGGCCAGGGTCTTGCCCATGGCGCGCGCCGCGGCGGCGTACTCAGGGCGATTGCCGGGGCTGGAGCCGCAATAGATGCAAACGGACTTCACGTTTTTTCCTTTTCGGTTTGTGCCGACCTGGCGGCAGCGTATTCCCGGGCTTGCTTGTCGAACGCCTGGCGGGCCTTGCCGCGCAGGTAAGGGGCAAGGATCGAGAAGATGTGGTAGCTGGCACCGTGCAGGTAGCCGCGGATCAACTCGGGGTCGTTGTACTGGCGCGGATGCTGCACGAACTGGAAGGACAGCCAGTAGGTCGCGATCACCACGATATTGGTGCAGATGGCCTCGACCTGCTCGGGCGTGGCCTCCATCTCGCCGTCTTCCTGGAACTGCCGGCAGATCTCCATCGCAAAGCGTTTCTTCTGCTCGACAATACGCTTGAAGTTGGTTTCAAGCATGCGGTTGCGCGCCAGCAGGTCGTTGATGTCGCGGTACAGGAAGCGGTAGTTCCACAGGAACTCCGCCATGTACTGCAGGTAGCCCCAGCTTTCGTCCAGCGTGGCCTTGTGATCGTCGGGCAACTTCAGGCGGCGCTCCATCTCCTGCTCGAACAGCACGAAGATGGAGTTGATGATGTCGTCCTTGTTGCGGAAGTGATAGTAGAGATTGCCGGGGCTGATCTCCATGGCTTCCGCAATGGTGGTGGTGGTGACGTTGGGCTCGCCCACCTCGTTGAACAGGCGGAGCGAGACGTCTAGGATGCGGTCCCGGGTGCGGCGGGGGCCGGCTTGCTGTTTGGGTTCCATGGGCGACCGGGCGAGCGGCAATTCGGTAAGTTGAAGGCGATTATAAGCAATCGCCGTTCGCCGCAATGCCGCAAGCGCCTTTGGCCCTGTCCGCGCGGCGCTTTGTCCGCTGGTGCCGGGCATGCGCCGGGCATGCGCCGGGCTTGCGCCGCGAGCCTGTCAGGCCGCCAGCGCGCGCAGCCAGTCCACCACGATGGGCCCCGCAATGGCCAGCCAGGTGCCGCCGCACAGCACCAGCGCCAGCATGACCGCGGCGCTGCCGAAGTCCTTGGCGCGCTTGGAGAGGCTGTGCCGCTCCAGCGAGATCCGGTCCACGGCGGCCTCCACGCTGGAGTTGAGCAGTTCCACGATGAGCACCAGCAGCAAGGTGCCCAGCAGCAGGATGCGCTCGACGATGCCGACCGGCAGCAGCAAGGCGCATGGCGTCAGGATCACCACCAGCGTCAGCTCCTGGCGAAACGCGCTTTCTTCGAGCACCGCATAGCGCAGGCCGGACACCGAGTTGATGCCGGCATGCCAGGCCCGCGCCAGGCCGCGGTTGCCCTTGTGGGGGTTCTGCTCAATCGTGTACTCGTTGCTCGGCGAATCCGGGGCCGGGGTGGCGGTCTGCGGCGCCGGCGGGCGGTGCGGTTTGGACGGTGTGCGATGCGGAGTCGGCATGTTCGGAAGAGGGGCGGGCAGCGGTGCCGGTAGTGCCGTTGGGGGTAGCGCGTACGGCCGGCAGCGGCTGCAGGTGAGTCAGGAACTGCTCGGAGGCGGCGCGCCACGAGAACCGTTCGGCATGGGCGCGAGCGGTGGCGCGGTCGATGCGCAGCGCTTCCAGGCAAGCTTCACGCAAGTCTTCGTGCATCACCCCGGCGTCACTGTGGCCGAGCACATCGATCGGCCCGGTCACCGGATAGGCCGCCACCGGCAGCCCGCTGGCCAGGGCTTCGAGCAGCACCAGCCCGAACGTATCGGTGCGGCTGGGGAATACGAAGACGTCGGCCGAAGCATACACCTTTGCCAGCTCCGGCTGGCTCAGCACGCCCAGGTAGTTGACCCCCGGATAGCGCGCGCGCAGCGACGCGAGCGCCGGCCCGTCGCCCACCACCCATTTGGAACCGGGCAGGTCCAGCGCGAGGAAGGCCTCCACGTTTTTTTCCACGGCCACGCGCCCAACGTAGAGGAAGATCGGGTGCGCCGTGTTGAGCACGTTAGCCTGCTGGGTGGTGAAGACATCGAGATCGACGCCGCGGGTCCACAGCACGCCGTGGGTGATGCCGAAGCGATGCAGGTCTTGCAGCACCACCGGCGTCGGCGCCATCACGGCGCGCGCCGGGCCATGGAACCAGCGCAGGAAGCGGTAGGTCCAGGCCAGCGGAAGGCCGAAGCGCGCCTGCACGTACTCCGGAAAGCGCGTGTGGTAGGCGGTGGTGAACGGCAGTTGCTCGCGGATCGCATGGCGGCGCGCCGCCAGCCCGAGCGGGCCTTCGGTGGCGATGTGCAGCGCGTCCGGCGCGAAGGCGCGGATGCGCTCGCGGACCCTGGCGCCGGCGAACAGGGACAGCGCGATCTCCGGATAGGTCGGGCAGGGAATGGTGGTGAATTCCTGCGGCGTGATCAGCTCCACCGTGTGCCCCATCGCGATCAGCTCGCGGCGGGTGGACTTGAGCGTGCGCACCACGCCATTGACCTGCGGCTCCCAGGCATCGGTGACGATCAGGATCTTCATAGCTGCTCCTTGCGGCCAGGCCGCGTGGGTGGCCGGCCTCGGCGAGGCCACGGCAATACCGGTGTTCGGGTGGCGGCGTGGCGGATGCCGCGCTCAAGTCTCGTCAGGCCGTGGCGGTGGCGCGGCGGCCAGCCGTGGCCGGCGCGTCGAGCAGCGTGGTCCAGTAGACGATCTGCAATTCGCCGTCCTGCGTCTCCACCAGGGCGGAGAGGCTCTCCACCCAGTCGCCGTCGTTGCAGTAGAGCTGGCCGTCGACCTCGCGGATCTCGGCCTTGTGGATATGGCCGCAGATCACGCCGTCGCAGCCGCGCCGGCGCGCCTCATCCACCATCGCCTGCTCGAACGAGTTGATGTAGTTGACCGCGTTCTTGACCTGGTGCTTCAGGTATTGCGACAGCGACCAGTAGGGAAAGCCCAGGCGGGCGCGGATGCGGTTGAAGTGGCGGTTGACCGCCAGGATCAGGGTGTAGAGCGAGTCGCCCAGGTAAGCCAGCCAGCGCGCATGCTGCACCACGCCGTCGAACAGGTCGCCGTGCACCACCCACAGGCGCTTTCCTACGGCGGTGACGTGGACGGCGTCCTCGCGCACCGTGATATCGCCGAAGGCGAGGCCGTCGAACTGGCGCGCCACCTCATCGTGGTTACCCGGCACGTAGATCACCTCGGTGCCCTTGCGCGCCTTGCGCAGCAGCTTCTGCACCACGTCGTTGTGACTTTGCGGCCAGTACCAGCCGCGGCGCAGCTGCCAGCCATCGATGATGTCGCCGACCAGGTAGAGCTGGTCCGATTCATTGTGCTTGAGGAAGTCGAGCAGGTAATCGGCCTGGCAGCCGGGCGTGCCGAGGTGGATGTCGGACAGCCAGATGGCGCGGTAGTGGCGGATGGGATGGGACGGTTGCTGGGAGTGGGCGGTGGGTTCGGCAGGCGCGGCGTTGGCGGGAGCGGTTGCGGACCGGGCCCCAGGCCGTTGCTGCAAGTCGCTGGCCGGTGGCATGAAGGCGGCCAGCGCGGCAGGCAATGACATGGGCCGCGGCAGCGATTGCGACTCGGTGGTGCGGCTGCGCAGCAGTTGCGTGGCCTTGGCCAGACGTCCGCAGGCAGAACGAAGAGCTTGAACCATGGCGGCCCCGGTAGCGACGATGGCTGCATTGGGCCTGTCGCGTGTGACGGAGCGGTGACGGGAGCGTGAATGTCATATGAAGGTTAAAGAACGGGGGGTATGTGCTTTTAGCCCGCTGACGCGGGGGATGCGTGTGTGGGCGGGGTTTTCGCTCTTCTAGCTGCTGGCGCGGCTGTACGGGGTTGGCCGTTTACACACATGTGAGATGTCACTTCTCTTTACTCGTAAAGAGAAGTAACCAAGAGAAAGCGATCCTTGCAGGAGGCTGGCGTGTCGGGGTTGCGCAGCCCGGTGGTTTCGTCGTCAGGCCCCGGGTTCTAATGGCCTCATGCCGTTACCGGTTTAAATGGCCACGATCTTGCGAATGACGCCGGTTTCGTCGTGAGGCTGCTCGGTAGCAGCATCCCTGCCCATTCGCCCATCTGCCGGTACCGGCTCGAAGCATCACGATATATCACGCCGTGATGGTTTCGTGGTGGGGTGGGCGCGGTGGTGAATCCCTCAAAACTATTCCGGCGGTGCCACCGCGCCCACGACGAAAACGGGGCGCTTGCAACTTCGTGGCCGCCCGCGCCGCGAGCGACAGACGGCTTGAAATTCGTGGTGGTGGCTACCGGTGGGGGCCACCACGAATCCCCGGGCATTGGCAGCGTCGTGGTGGTCTAAACTGTTAACGGCACGAGTCCATTAGCACCCGGGGCCGTACGACGAAACCATTGGGGTCCCCAATGACGCCACGCCAGCCTCCTGCAAGGATCGCTTTCTTTTGGTTACTT
>NZ_BAAILO010000616.1:0-1341 GCF_054589115.1 Cupriavidus sp. 8B
TCTGTATTTTTGCGTCCCGGAGATAAAGGGCCTCGGCCTGATCGAGTTGCCCACCACCTCCATCTATGTGCTGCAGAAGGCGTACGCCGCAATGCAGACGGTGGCGATGGCGCGTGGCGGCCGGCTCGCAGGCATGCACTTCTGGCTTTCGAAGAAGGCGGTCGACATTACCCGCATTGGTGAGGATGGCCTACCGATTCGGCAAGAGCAGATGCTCACCATGCTGGATGCGGAAATCGATCTGGGCGCGCTGCTGGATAGCGCGGATCAGATGGCACCGGCACTGGACGCGGCAAGCAAGTCGGTCGCGTTGCTAGAAGGCGCAATGCCCGCAGGTGATGGGCCTTCCATTGCGCCGCTCGTCGACATCTCTGGCGCAATGCCACTGGAGCGTGAACGGGCTCCGACGCCCGCGTCGACACCGGTCGCTTCGCCGATGCCCGCACCGATGCCGACCGCGGCCGATCCCGAGGACCGAGAGAGCATCCTCGCCGACCTCGCCGCCCGCCTTGGTATGTCGGTAGGGCAGGAGCGCATGGATCTGCTGACCTTTGCCCGGATCGAGTACGGTCAGGGCTGGACGAAGCGGCCTAAGGACGTTGACAGCATGATTGACGAGATGCAAACCGCGCTGGCCAACCCGCTGGCCTTCCGAGAGCAGGTGCGCTCCCGCATCCGTGAAGCCACACAACCTGTCTGACGAAGGAATAGGTGAACGGCGTGCAACGCGTCGTTCACCTCATCTTCCACTTCTGCCCCATTTCTTTTCACCTGTGGCCCAGCCGGGCCACGTTCTTTTGCCCGCGCGCCAAATCGGCGCACCATTCCTTTGGAGAATCACATCATGCTCAACGCGAGTGAGAGCCTGCTGTTGGCTCACTTTTCTGATTTGCATTACTCGACCGGCAATCTGGCCGAGGCCGATCGCTGCTTCGGCTTTGCCGTCGAGCACGCGATCGCGGCCGGAAGTCAGGTCGCCGTCGTCTCCGGCGATTCGACCGATCATCGCCTGGACGCCCACACACCGGCGCTGCGCGTGCTGGCCGAGCGCATACGCCAGCTTTCCGAGCATATGGCGATCGTGATGCTGCAGGGCACCTTTTCCCACGAGCCGCCCGGCACGCTGGATCTGTTCCGCCTCGTTGGCAGTCGTCACCCCGTCTACATTGCGGACCGTATTCACCAGGTCGCACTGCGTGATGGCGGGTTCACCGCTTCGGACGGTGCCCTCTTTACTCCCATCGCGATTGAGGCGTTGCTTGCCGACGGTATGCCGGAGGTGGTCTTCACCTGTGTGCCCACGGTCAACAAGGCCATGCTCGCTGCCGCTGTCGGCGCAAA
>NZ_BAAILO010000616.1:1351-4254 GCF_054589115.1 Cupriavidus sp. 8B
AACCGCAGTCGGCGACCATCTGGCCGCCTACCTGCACGCCGCTGGCTCCGTGAACCGCACGTTGCGTGCTCGCGGCATTCGGACGATGGGCATCTCGCACGGCACCGTCAACGGCTGCCAGACCGAGCACGGTGTGCCAATGGCCGGATTCGATCACGAATTCACCATCGGAGCGCTGTTCGATGCGGAATGCGACGGCTTCATGCTCGGTCACATCCACCGCGCCCAGCAATGGGATCGCGAGGGCCGGCTGGTGGCGTATCCGGGTTCGATCGGGCGCTTCCACTATGGGGAAATCGGTGACAAGACCTACCTGCAATGGCGCGTCGCGCCGGGGCAGGCCGAAACCACGCCCATTGTGACGCCCGCTCGCGAGACACTGTGCATTGACTTCGACGGCCCGCCAGACATGGCGGAGCTGGCTCGCGTCGCCGCCGAGGCGTCGGACAAGTTCGTGCGCATCCGCTGGGTCGTCGACGAAGAGCACCGCCAGGTGGTCGATCGGGACGCCATCGGCGCTTTGTTCCTCAAGGCGACCGAGGTGAAGCTGGAAGGTCGGGTTTTGCCTGCCGTCCGTAGCCGCGCCGAAGGCATCAGCCGCGCCGCCAGCCTGTCGGAGAAGATCACGCGATGGGGGGAACTGACCCATGTCGATACCAACCCGTTGCTGGATCGTCTGTCGATGCTCGAGCACGCGGACCCGCAGGCCATCGCGGACCCGGTGCTGCAGCAACTGGAAAACGCAGGCAAGCCATCGGTGGTCGCGGCTCCCGCCGCGCTGTCGATGCAGATGCCATCGGAGCCTGTTACGGCACTCATGCCGGAAAAGATTGAGGTTCCCGTGCCCATTGCTAGGCAACCCAGCGCGCCGCCCGCGGCGATGGACTGGCTCAGCGACGACCTGTTTGCGGAAGCCGCCGCCTAACCCTTGAACGTGGCCAAAGCCATGTTCCGAGAGCCCTCCGGGGCTGTCGAAACATCGTTTTACCCCGCGTCCTTCGGACGCATCGACCGTTGTTTCATCTCATTGACCCCTGACGGGTGCATCCCGTCCGGGAATGCACTCGGTCTCCTTTGGAGTGCATCATGATGCTTTACCCTGCTGGCCCGGACTGGGCCCACACGTTTGAAACCGCACTAGGCGCGTCTACACTGGCCTCTCGCCTTGCGGACGCGCACGGCTTCACCCGCAGCACCCTGTTCCAGCCATTCGGCGCAGGGCGCGGCACGGTGATCGCCAAGCGCGACCATCTGTTGGTCCTCGCGGTACACGCCGCGGACGACCAGCACTGGTACGAAGTGACACCGTCGCTGGAGATGCAGAACCTGCTCTGGTCGTTCTCGCATGGCTATGCCAGCCAGTGGAGCGCGCTGGAACTCAGGGCGCTCTGTGGCTGCACCGCTTGGCCGGACGTGATCGCGCTGGCCCGCCAGCAGTTCGCCGCCGCCGTGCGCTCCCTGGAGCGTGCGTTGGCGGGTCTGCCCGAGCGGGATGCCGCCGCGGTGGCCCCAGACATGCCGTTCTACGACGGCGATGTGATGGAGCTGCCCGCCGATTACCTGGCTTCCATGACTGGTGCGGAGGTGTCCGAATGCGCCCGCTGAAACTCACCTTGACCGGGTTCCACGGCGTCCGGGACGGCATGAAGCGCGACAGCGTGACGCTCGACCTCGCGAACCTGCCCACTGGGCTGATCGCGCTGGTCGGCCCTAACGGTGCCGGCAAAACCACGCTGATGGACAACCTGCACCCGTATCCGATCATGCCGAGCCACGCCTCGAAAATGTCCGCGGATGCGTTCTCCTACTGGGATCACCTCTGTGGCACCCGTGGCGAGAAGGATCTGGAATGGGAGCACGCCGGCAAGCAGTACCGTTCGGCGTTCGCGTTCCGCAATCCCGGCAAGAGCCGCAAGGCCGAGTACTACCTGTTCCAGAAGGGCGCCAACGGCGACTGGGTACCGCTGCAACTGCCCGACGGCACGCTGTCGGACGGCAAGGCGGATACCTACAACCGCTGCATCGAGGCGGTGTTAGGCTCGCCCGAAGCGTTCTTCACCAGCGTGTTTTCGGCGCAGAACCGGCGCCCGATCGCCAGCTACCAGGCCGGCGAGATCAAGAAGCTGCTTGCCGAGTTGCTGGGCATCGACCACCTGCGTGATCTGTCGGCCAAGGCCGGCGAGGTTGCAAAGGGGCTGGGCCGGCATCTGGACACCCTGCAGCGCGACCTGGTCGGCTTGTCCGCTCAACGTGAGCGGGCGGGCCAGTTGGCACGGGACATTGGTCTAACCGACGAGGCCTTGATCGGGGCCCGGAGTGACCGCGATGCGAAGACTGCCGATGGCGCGAAGCTCCTGCAGGAGCGAGCGACTCTGGCAGCCAAGCAAAGTGCGAGTGCGGCCACCGACGCGCGTCTGCGCGAACTCAGGCATCGGGAAACCGAACTGGGAGCGCGCCGGCGGCAGTTGGATGCTGATCAGCGTGTTGCGGCCACCCGCGCTGCCACGCGGCGCCGGGAGTTGGAGCAGCTGATCGCCAGCCGCAAGCTGATGCTGGCCGAAGGGCCAGCGATCCTCGCGGCCGCCGAGCAGCGCGACGCCTTGCAGATGACCATTGGCCAGAAGCAGGGTGACTTCGCCACGAAGCAGCAGGCATTGAGCCGGTCGGATGCGCAGCAGGCACAGCATGCCGCGCTTTCGACTGAGTTGCAGGGGCTGGAAGCGCGCGGAAGGTCCGCCGCCCAGTTCGCCACCTCGTTGAAAGGCCAGGCCGATGTCATTGAGACGGTGCCATGCCGGGCCGATCCCATGCACAGCACCTGCCCGTTGCTCGCGCAGGCGCGTGACGCCAAGGGCAAGCTGGCCGAGCAGGTCATCCTCGTGAAGGATCTGCGGACCAGCTAC
>NZ_BAAILO010000616.1:4424-54238 GCF_054589115.1 Cupriavidus sp. 8B
CTGCAACGGCTGACCGCTCTCGCTGCCAAGAAACCGATGTTGGATGTGGCGCAGGAAGGGTTGGCGCAGGCCGAACGCGACGTGACGGCTCTGACTGACGAGGAAGCCACCAGCACGACCCGGTATGACCGGGACGTTGCCGAAGCCGAGTCGCAGTTGTCGGTGGTGCAGCGCGAGTTGTCCGGGCTGGCAACTGAGGACGTCACCGGCCTCATCGACGCCCTGGACACCCGCCTGCGGCAGAGCCGCGAGGCAGTGGTTGCGCTGGATGCCCGGATCGAGACATTGATTCGCCAGCAAACTGGCCTTGCGACCGAGCGCGAGCGCGTGGAGTTGGTGCTGTCCGGCCTGCCTGCGGTACAGGGCAAGGCGGACCGGCTCTCAGACGAAATCGCACAGTGGAAATTGCTCGCGAAGGCGTTGGGCAATGACGGCGTGATCGCGCTGTCCATCGACGACGCCGGTCCGGCGCTCACGCGGATCGTCAACGACCTGCTGCTCGCCTGCTACGGAGCGCGATTCACCATCGCGATTCAGACGCAGACGACGCTGGCCAATGGCGAGAAGCGTGAGGGCTTCGAGATCGAGGTGAACGATGCCGACCGGGACAGCGTGAAGAACTTCGCTTTGCTGTCAGGCGGGCAGAAAATCTGGATCAATGAGTGTTTGACCCGTGGTATTGCGCTCTACAGGGCGCAGGACTCGGGTCAGCCCTTCCAGACGCTGTTCACGGATGAGGCCGACGGACCGCTCGACCCGGAGCGCAAGCGCGCCTTCATGCAAATGAAGCGCGAGGTGCTCCGTCAGGGCGGCTATGAGCGGGAATTCTTCATTTCTCACACGCCTGAGTCGGTGGATGAGGCCGACGCAGTGATTGACCTGGTGGCGCTCGCTGCCTAGCTTTTGTCTTTAACCCGATGGGGCGCGCCCCATCGGGGCTGCCCCGTCCCCGTACAGGGCATCCCATGAAACTCGCGAAATATCTTTTCCTGCTCTACCTCGTCCTGCGCGTGCTGGCCGCTTGTGACCATCACACGCGGCCGGTAAGCAAGGAGCCAATGCGGCGCCCCGTCGTCTATGCCATTGGCAGTCCCATCGTCTCGGCCGCACTCGGCTGACCCCGGCCCACGGGCCATTCTTAACCTTCGGCGCTCCCTCGGGAGCGCCGTTTTCTTTCCACGAGAGGTCTCTACCATGAGCCAGACCATTGAGCTGTTTCCACAGGGCGCGCACGACCCCATCGAGCAGAAGATAGACCGTGCCATCGGTGCGATCCTTCGTCTGTTCCAAGCTGCGCATCCGGTGGTCATCGCCTATAGTGGGGGCAAGGACAGTAGCGTCGTGGCGGCGTTGGTGCTACACGCGGCGTCGCTTCACCGTGCCGCCGGGGGCAAGCCGCTGGTGATCGTCACCACAAGCGATACAAAGGTCGAAAGCCCGGAAGTTAATCTACATTACCGGGCTGAACTGAAGCAGATGTGCGCATTCGGAGAACAGCACGGCTTCACGGTCATTGCAAAAGTCGTCGAGCCGCAACTGGCGTCTACCTTTCAGGTAAAAGTGCTGACCGGGCGGGCGCTGCCAAGCTTCCCCGGCTTGCATGGGGACTGCAGTTTTGACCTAAAAATTGGCCCACAACGCGCCTTCCGCAAGCAGCTATTCCGCAGTCTGGCTGAGCGCGGCGCCGCCGCACCTGTCACCTGCCTCGGTACCCGCTTTGATGAGGGTGCACGCCGCGCAAGCAACATGCGCCAACGTCGTGAGTCTGCGGACAAACCGGCCAGCAACAAGGATGGCGAACTCGTGCTTAGCCCGATTGCCCACTGGAATTCCGATGATGTATGGGAGGCCATCGCGCTGTATGGCGGGGGGAGCCGCCCGGGTTACTCGGACTTCGAGGAGACCAGGCGGCTGTACGCGCATTCGGTTGGTACTTCGTGCGCCGTCGTCGCCGATGCAATCCTTGAGGGTACCTCAGGGCACAAGCAGGGAAAGTGTGGCGCCCGCCTGGGCTGCCATGTCTGCCAAATGGCTGAGGACAAGAGCCTCGCCAACATGATCGCTTACGACGAGCGCTATGCGTACGCCGAAGGCCTGCAGCGACTGAATCGGTTTATCCGGAACACACGCTTTGACTGGCGCCGGCGGCATTGGGTCGGTCGCACGATCCGCGGCAACTTCCTCAAAATTCAGCCAGATACTTACCATCCGACCATGTTGCGGGAACTGAGCCGGTACATGTTGCAGCTCGACTATGACGAACAGCAGCGTGCGAGCCGAGCAGGGGAGGCGCCTCGCTTCGAGTTGTTGCCACTCGACATGATGGTCGCCGTCGACGCGCTCCAATCTTTGAATGGCGTGGCCAGGCCTTTTGCGATGTGGGCGGATTGGCGCGATATCCATCAACGCGGTATCCGATTCGACATTCCGGAGGCTCCGTCTGCCGCACAAACCACGGTGCCAACCCCTCGCTTCCTTTACGTTGGGAGCGAATGGGATGATCTCGCGCCGGCCGCAGAATGGACCGGCATGCGTGATCCGTTCTTTGAAGCGATGACCGCGGGATCGCCGTGTGAGCCGGAGATCATGGTGACGGCAGGGGGACGGACTCTATGGAGACTGCCAACGGAACAGTCGTTCTCCGTGGATTTCGAAGCTGCCTGCATGCTCCAGGACTTTGAGCTGGACCGTATGCTGGAGACCCATGATATGGGTGTCCAGCCCGGCCAGATCACTGCGGGGTACCGCTGGTACCTGCAGTACGGCTGCCTCACGCTGTCGCGCGCACAGCAGACCGAGCACGACGAGGTGTGCCGCCGCACGGCGTACAAGGACCGCTTGGGCCTGACGCTGGAGTACGATACTGAGCGGCTGAAATCGCTAGCTGTCGACTTCCACGCGATGCCGCCAGAGGCCCGCATTGCGTGGAGCCACGCGGCAACAGATCAGGAGGAACTGCCGTTTGCCGCCTGACCAACCCTGCAACGCAAAGACCCCGTCACTTAGTGGCGGGGTCTTTTTTGTTTTGTTGGCCGCCAGACTTCGGAATGGGTAGGGTCAAGATGCTAAGGCAGGTGCCGGCTGATGGCGGAGTTCGACTCAAAGCCGTCTTTCGTGCCAATGGACTCAATGAGCTGATAGCACTATCGGTGAGGACTAAGCGTCAGCATAGAGTGACATTGCTGGATGCTTCAGTCTCTGCTCTGTCTGCCCCGTGCTACTTGCTTGATTGTAGAAACGAGCTCATCACGCAATCTCATACTCAGTTCGAGTTGTGCTTGGTTTAGATCAATGATCCAGTGATCCCTTCCGCCGTGATCCCTACTTCTTTCAAGTTGTTCTAAATAGACGTTTGTTCGCTTAGGGAGAAAATCCTCTCTAATTTTCATTTCGAAAAAGCGGCTAAAAGCGCTGTAATTCATCCTCTCGTGTGTCATGCTGGCAAGGAAGAACGCTTCGTCCAGAACCTCCCAGCCAAGTCTGGCAAAGTCACCCAAGCTGGCACGAATTTCTGCGAAGGACTGCACTTTGAACCGCTTTCCGCCACCCGCGTGACTAATTGCAATGCCAAGGTACATGGGCGACTCATCGATAGCGCAAACCACTACACCGCCACTCAGCCCCGCATACTCGTAGCCGGGCGAATGATTGGGGTTCTCGAGCCACATTCCGTCATCATCGACCGTTATGACGCCGCGAAATCGTTCTTGCTTGACTCTTGCCACTTGTTGGATGCCAGCCTCGGTTTCAAGAAACTCGTAGGGATTCACCTCTTCAGGGTAACCTGCGACGACCGCTGTGGTCCCGTGCGCGGCAACGGGGTCCGTTACGAACACGGCACCTTCATCCCAATTCAAACAATCGCCCAATCCAAAAATCATCGGGTTCATCTCAACTAGGCCCACGTCCAATCGCTCTTCGCCATCGGGAGAGCAGTCGAAATAGCGCATAGGCATTAGGAAGTCTTGAATATCTGTCGGCTGCTCGTGCCTAATAGGGACCCATAGAGGGGAGTCGTTGTCGTAGCGATTTCTCGTGGCATTCCGGACGACGTGGCTAGGCGTCAGTACGTAAACGGTACCTTGACTTACAAGCACGACGCCGGAGCCAAACTGATAGAAGTGGGACAAATCAAATGGACCGGCGGTAGCAGACGGGTCGACCGCCGTGAACAGAACACGCCGAACGACACGTAACAATCCGCTGCGTTCGATCTTCTTTGCTAGCCTCGGTGATACCTTTGTAGCCATAAGTAAAATACGTCAAGTGAGCCTGACAGCATATACCATGGCAGCATCGTCATTCGCTGAGAAGATCTACTTGGTCCCCAGTGGATTGACCGAGACGTTAAGGGCTGCACGCTTGTACAGTCTCCAGTAGCACTGATCCGCTCGCAAATGACCGGATCTGGACAGAGCTATTGCGATGCCGGCAAGTTTGACGAGAGCATTCGCGTTTATGGCGAACGCGCCGAAATGGGGGGCTGGGACGAGGAAGTCTGGTTCGCCCGCTTCCAGATCGCGGCACTGGGGGAGCGTCGCGGCGATGCGCCTGCTGCCGTACGCGAGGCGTATCTGATCGCCTATCAGGCGCGCCCGACCCGGGCACGAACCATTGTGCGAGCTTGCCCGTTATCACCGGCTGCGCAACGAATTTGCCCTTGCGCACTTGTTTGCCCAGCAGGCAGCAGCGCTGACGAGGCCAGCGGACGCACTGTTCGTGGACGAATCGGTCTACGCATGGCGCGCGCTGGACGAACTTGCGTGAGCGCCTAAACCACGTCGGTGCGATCGAACAGGGCAGGCTGGCCCTGGCGCGGCTGGTGGCCGAGGCACGGTTTTCTGCGCACCATCGGGCGCGCATCGAAGGCAACCGGCAGTACTTCAACCTTTGACGCCCCACCTGGCGCCATCGTTCTACCCCCAGCGGGTGACACGCCGGGCCTGCAGAAAGCGGCCATCTTGCAAACTCGTTAAATGGCCGTCCTGGCCGTCCTGGCCGATCTCAGCCGTCTGCCTGCGGCCATATCCACCCTGCGCCCTTCCTTTGGACCGCCATGTAGGGGCCGATTCTTTCGCCAGCCGGGATCGAAAAAAATGGAGCCTCGTGGGCTCCATTCATTCAGCAGGTCCGTACGCCTTACAGCGCGGCGGCGTCCTTCAGTTTCTTCAGCGGGCGGACCTTCACCTTGACGGTAGCGGGCTTTGCTGCGAACCACTGATCTTCGCCGGTGAACGGGTTCTTGCCGAAGCGCTTCTTGGTTGCCGCCACTTGCAGGGCAGTGACCTTGAGCAGGCCGGGGAGCGTGAACTCGCCCGCACCCTTCTTGTGCACCGCGCTCAGGACCGTGTTTTCCAGGTGGGCCAGCACAGTCTTGACGGTCTTGGCGTCCAGCTCGGTCTGGGCGACCAGATGGGCCAGCAAGCTCGCCTTGGTGAAGGTTTCCTTCAGCGGCTTCGCTACCGGTGCAGCTGTGGCTTTCTTCGCCGGTGCGGCCGCCGCCTTCTTGGCGGGCGCTGCTGCCTTCGTGGCGGCAGGCTTCGCCGGGGTCTTTACGACAGCTTTTGCTTTGGTTGCCATGGATTCTTTCGTCTGGTTACTCGTTGATATGTCGCCGTAGAGGCGTCTGCGAGAATAGCAAACTCTATGCGGTGTGTGGGAATTGAGGCTACCAACACTTACAACTGAGCGTCAATGGTGGCTCTGATCCGGTCACAGGTTCGCGTGCTGGCCAGCCCAAGCAGCTTGCCGACTTCATCGCGGTTGCGCCCGGCAAGTAGCAGCCGCCGGCAGTAGGTGTTGCGCAGCACCCGCGGGCTCATGTCTTGGGCTTCGAAGTCGATCGCGAGGAGCGCCGCTCGCACGATCTTGCCAAGGCTCATATCAGTGATCGGCTCGCCGCTGGCCTGGAGTGAGAACACGAGGTCGCCAACGACCGGAAGGGTCTGCCGGCGAACGCACCACTCGGTCAGGATCGGCACCGCGAACGCGGCGAGGGGGATCGTGCGGGTCTCACGCGCGCCGTGCGCTGGCACGCGCAGGTAGGGCGGGGCAGCATCGGGCTGCAGGTCCTCCCGGCGGGCCGTGCGGCCTTCCAATGCCGTGACGCCGGTGCCGAGGAAGAGCGCCACGATGGCGCGGTTGCGCAAGGCCGCCGGATCATCCCCAGCGTGCGGCTGCACCCAAGCTTGCAGCCGGGCGTCCGCGTCCTCTGGCAGGTAGATGGGGTCCGGCTCGGCCTTCGGCCAATGACCGTCGCGGACCAATTGACCGGCTGGATTGCTCTTGCGCACGCCGATGGCAACCAAGTGGCGACACAACCTGTCCAGTGGTTTCAGATAGCGCATGCGCGTGGCGGTACTGTAGCTGCGCGCGTCGGGCGCCTGCCAGAAGGTATCGATATGGTCCGGGCCGAACGTGGCCAGGGTGGTGTCTGCGTCGAGCAGATGACGCCGAAAGTGCTCGACATGGCCTGATGCTGGATGATCGAGCGGGCCGCGAAAGGGCGCCGGTCCGCGCCGGCGGCCTCGCGGCGCTGCCAGTCTGCGTAGGTGAGGGTGGGTTTGCTGAGCCAGAGTGTGTCGACGGGTGCCATGACGCATTTACATACGGAAATGCGCTTTCCCCGCACCCTGCCGCCTCTACGAGACGGTCATAGCCTTCAGGAGAAGGGGGCGCGCGTCTCGGCGGTGTGATGCCCGCCTTTGGGATGGCAGGGGGCAGATGGAACTGCCGACGCGCTCATGCGCGATGCGGGTTCCGCTTGAGCCGTGCATATCGCGGATATCGCCCGTCGAGCATTTCTTCTATCGCCTGCCGACGGTCTCCATCCTCAGGGGCGGGGGCGCATTCGAGCAGGTTTGTGTCCGCGCAGAAGTTCATGATCTCCAGCAGTAACTCATCGCGCCGCGGCTGCGGGAAGTGCAGGCGCCTGGCTTTGGCCCAGTAATGGTAGCCAGCATGTGTGAGGGCGAGGAGGGCGCCTGGTGTGCCATCGAGCGTGGCAGCGAGGGTGTTAGCTTCCAACTGCAGGTTAATGACTGTCATAGGTTTGGCTGGAGATTCTGCAGGCCGACCCAACGGGAAACGATATGAGAGCGGTTTCCTGTTACTTCCTCGACGTCGACCTCGGCAGTGATACCGCAGGGCCCTTGAAACAGGCCCTTGATGGTCGCCCATCTGGGCGGGATACCTGGCAGGTGCCGATAGGAATGTATAACGCGATCGTTCACGGCGAATTGGCCGGCGCGGCGAAAGTAGGGTTGGCCGTTGGGATGACGCCCGATCTCCTCGGAAAGCTGTACGGCGAGGCTATCCAGATACCGGCCCAACTGCGAGCGCTGCATGCCGATGCCGCCGCTGGTTTCCATGATCGTTGGCAAGCGCTGGCTCCCCATGTTTGCAAGCCGTCCGACCGCAGCACGCATCACACGACGGTAGTGCGCGCCGCCGGCGAGGAACACGGGGCCAACCTGGTCAGGCCAAGCCGCACCGGCCATCGCCGTGGGCAGATCGGAAATCATGGCTGCCGAGCGTTCCGCAGTCATGCGGACATCGTAGGGGGCAATCTCCGCGTCTGGCCGAATGAAGCCGTGTTGCGCGGAGAGAATGATCACATCGGGCTGCGCATCCGCCTGCACGTGAGCTCGGAAGGTCTCATACATGACGCCGCGGTACAGGTCCATGGCCGGAGCAGGGCGATCGAGCTTCGTGGCAGAGCACGCCATGAGGACCAACGGGCGAGCGACGGCCGCACGGACAATTTCATCAAAGAGGTTGAGCTGGGTGGGATGCGCTGACATCAGGTGACCCAAGTGGTGAACGTAGATCCAACCTACAGGGGCCTGCCGGAAGTCAAGGTCGCGGTTCCCGGCGAGGCCAGCCTGCTTGCGGTTCCGCGCACCGACAGGCGAGGCCTTGCTACTCGAGTCGCCGACTTCGTGCTCGGTACCTGCATCATATTTCGGGTGGCCACGCATATCGCCCTGGCGGACCCCGCTGGATGAGCGTTGCGGCTCCTCAACCAGTCGTGTGCGCTTCTCTCGCGGTAACGCTTGTTCGGGGGGGAGCGACGGCGTCGCAGCATCAAGCTCTCGCATTCGTTCGCACTGGCGCGAGAGCGGACGCTCTCCGATATAATTTCACTTTCGTGAAACAACGATAGGGCTGTTTGTCTCATGGCTCTGATCTTCTTGAACTCCATATGGCACGACCATTGCCAGATTCAGCCTTGCCATCCCGCGCCGCGATCAAGATGAGCTCCCATCTTGGGGATAGAGTGCGCGCGACTCGCGCTGCCCAGGGCCTACCAATCGATCAGGCCGCCCGAACGTGTGGGGTTTCCGTGGGTATGCTGTCGAAGCTAGAGAACGGGAAGGGTGTTCACCTTGACTATGTTCTCCGCGCTCTAGACGGCTTGGGTTTGACGATGCTGGTCGTTCCTAAGGAGCACGTGCCTCTCCTCGAGCAGGCGGCATCTCATGCGGCACAAGAGGCGAAGGCGTACGAACAAGGGCGGGGCAGGGATCGGGAGTGGGATTAATCGCCGTCCACGCACGTCAGCTCGCACGTAAAGAGCCTGTTCGACGCAATCGCGAGAGGGATTTGAGGGAATCGTCAGCCTCGCTATATGGTCTTTCAGCGTGACAACGAAATTCTTGCAATTAACCGCCAGAATTAAATGCCAACCGTCAAAGGCTGCCACCCACCGGTGGCAGCTGGTCGCCGGAGAAGCTCGACCGTCAGATCGAGCAGTTGGACTCAAGCTCGAGGAACTACAAACGGATGAGGGTGTCGCGGCGGCACGCACGTCGCGCGAGCGCAGCGCGTTGCGCCGGTGGGCGCAGTCCTTGCCTTGGTCAGCCATGAGCTGAAGAACCCGCTAAACGTGATCCAGCCCAAGGCCGAGACCTTGCTGCGCCTCAAGGAAGCGCAGGAAGCACCCGGCATCCTGAAAGGCGCGAGCGCGATTGTGCGGGCGGTCGGCACCAAGGCCCGTATCATCGACGACCTGCTCGACTTGTCGCGGCGGCGCACGGGCAAGCTCACTTTTTCCGCTTCGCAGGTGGACCTGCGCGGCATCACGCCGCAAGTCCTTGCGGCTTAGCCACACTGCCTGCCCCGCGGGGGCAGTGGGCTTTGGTGCCGATCTCAGCGTGGTAGCGGCACCAGCAGAAGCGTTGGACTACCCTAAAGGCGCTATGGCAGCACCTTGATATAGGCGAGGCGAAGGCAATTTACATGCGGTGGGAGGCGAGCCACACAGGATTGCACGGCATTCGCGGCGATGGAAAGAGTGCGTCTTGCAGCTCGCTGGGCGCGATGCGGTCTTGCAAGAACTGCAGCAGCACCTCGTCGGCGTGTCCATGCTGCCCTTGCGTACTAGCCCGTGGCGGTCGGCCTGATTCCTGCGTGACAAGATGTTCGCGACCGATCTGGCAGCGCGCCCCACGCTGCCGCGCAGGCGCGTCAGGAGGCCGGCACCAGTTCGAGGCGCTCCAGTGGCAGTTGCGGGAGTTGTGTGTACCCAATTCTCGACGGACCTGGAGCGCCCCTGTGAGCCGGCACAAGGGGTGCCGGAGTGCTGCTGCGACATTGTCCACCGCGCGAGGGGATAAGCCTGGTGACAAGCCGCGAGGCGGGGTGGGCGCCCAACGGTAGCCGCCGAATTGACTAAATTTTAGGCAGAGGGCGACCGCGTCCGCCCGCCGACTAGATTCCCACAGCAGCGATCCCCGGGCGCCCAGCGCTATAGCCCGTGGCGATGTGCAATCGCAACGCGCAGGGACAGGGCGGGAACGGGTGCGGCGCCATACCGGACTCGTTGCAAAAGGCAAATCAACACGGGGGGACGATGGAAAATTTCAGCGCCAGCCGCGGTTTTGGCAACGTCAGCCGAATCGAGCCTGAGGCCGACAAGATCTTCCGCGCCATGGCGCAGCGAGCATGGTTCGAGGATTGGGAACGCCTTCAGCTGGTCTGCGCCATGGCTGAGCATTTCGGTGATCTCAACATGATCTACCCCTTCAGGGAACGGGCGCGCCCAGCGCATCCTGTTCGAGCACATCATCGTCAATGTCGGCTTCGAAATCAGTTGGTGGGCCCGTCGAAGCGTTCGAGTGGATCGACGCCAATGTCGCGGCGGTCGTCTGCGACTATCGCCCGCTGCAAGCGGTGTTCGAAAGGTGCATCGGACAGCGGATTGGCGATTGATTGGGACATGCTGCCCCCACGCTGAAGGCGGAGGCGGGTAAGGCCATTCCCAACTTCTGGGCTCCGCCGCGGGCCTTGATTTGACATACGGGACGCCCAAATCTTGGTGCAAGCGGGAAAGCACCCGCCTCGCCGAACAGTCGGGAATGCTCTTCTGCTCGCGGTGCGAGGGTTTGGCCTCGCAGTCCGTCAGAATTCAAGAGGCTCTCGATTACACCCAATGCGCTTTACCGACCTCCAAGCGGCCGCACTGGATGACCTTTGCGTCCGTTGCCTGAATGACCTTGAAGCGGCTTGGGGCGGGCGGCGTGTGGGTCAAGAACGAAGATGTGCAATCGGTCGCTAGTTAGGTGGAGGTATTCCGCGACGCTCGTTGCGCTGGCATCAACGCGCCAAACCGCCAGCGCGTTGGCGGCCGGCGGGTCGGACCGCTGAAGTCGGATCGTTAGCCGAGTGCGCCAGCTATTCGGGTTCTTGCCTAGCCCAGTGTCTCTGGGTGCTCGATGGTCACTCGCGTGCACCTGGCCAGATCCTGCCAGAACGCGCGGTTTGCGCGGCATGATGGCGCACAGCATGGGCAAGGCCTCCTCTGCTACACCCCTGCCAAGATGCCTATACTGCACTTAAATCAGGTTGATATCAAATGACCATCAAATAGAAGCGCTTCTTCTAACCTACTGAATTTATTAGCATTTCTGTTGTTGATGACCCGGCGGTCTCGGACCAGCGAAGTAAGTCATCAAATAAACTATGCCCAGTACGGCACATATTTCATGTACTTGCGGCCGGCGCTTTCATCGTGGGCCCGCAACATCCCTGCCTCTACCGCTTCCTTGATCAGGCGAGACGCGATCGCACTGTTCTGGACCGTGATGCCGAAACGCTCCCGAAGCGTCGCGTTTGTCATGTAGTCACGCTGGACGTACCGGAGGCAGGCATGCAGATAGCAGGCCCGGACGCGGTCGGTCTTGTCCATCTTCGTCAATTCCTTGTGGGCGAACAGGGTTGCCCTAGTATGGTCAGAAACGATCGCAAACTCTGGCGCCGGCAACTGATACGCCTCCGTCAGCGATACTACCTTATCCACGCCACTCCCGCGTTCCTCGCAAATGCCGAAGCGACGCATGAGTGAGGCGAGTCCTTCGTTACGGGACCGAGGGGGCGTGTCCAGGAATCGCTCGACATTGATAAGAGGGCTACCGGGATTGGTCACCTCCATTCGATCTCTGAAGATCTCAATCATCGGTCCAGCGCCGCCTAAAGTGAAGTCCTGGTGGATGAGCGCATTGGCTGCAAGTTCGCGGACAGCCAACTCAGGATACATTGGTACATCCTTGCGAATGGCTTTACCGATAACCTCGTTGGCCGGCAGCAAGGCATTGATATAGCCAATCAAGCCCTCGAAGCCTGCCGCGTAGCCCTTTGCACCAACCTGCTCGCGCAAAGTAGAAATCCGGTCCACGCCCTCATATGCAATCACCCTGACAGCTTTGCGCCGCAGGCCGCCGAAGTCCTCCAGGCGCTTCGCGAACAGAATGGCGCCCAGACTAGTGATGTCCCAACTGCCACTGCTACTGCGGCGAATCAGGCTTTCTGCCGCAAGGCGTTCAAGGATCTGCGACCGGCTTTCGGGAAGCGGGATCCCCGCCAGGTCAAAGTACGCCGGATAGTCCAGCAGGGAAACAACCTCCTCGTCTGCCAGGTCCCGGCGAGCAATTATCGCTTCGAACGGCGTTTCGTCAAAGATTCTCCAGAGTTCGCGCTCCTTTTCAGGAAACTCCTTGAGCTTCTTCGTCAGCGAGCCAATCCGGATGAACTCGTTGTGCTTGAACTGCACCGGGTGCCGATACGCCCTACCGATTTCGAGGATGACCACACGCTTGCCGTCCATTTCCACCGCATCGAATGCGAATAGAATCTTCGGGCTGAGCAGACGCAGCAGCCAGTTCTCCAACTCTTCATTCCCGACTTTTGCCGCCTTGGGATCAAACGTTGTTCCGACGATTTCATGGCTGACGTCGTCGACACCCCAGATAAGGTAACCATGAGCACGGTTGGTCAACGCCGCGGAATTCGACAACGCAGATAGATACTCCCCAATCTGCTCAGGATCCGCGCGATTGCGCTTGAACTCCAGCCATTCGGTTTCCGTTGGCAACTTGCACAACTCACGGACCAAGCTCGCAAGCTTTTCCTGTGACGTGGATAGATTCATACTGGATCGACGGCGGGAGTGATTTATGCAGCGGTTGCTGAGCGACACACAATTTTACTCGACCTGATGGTCAGCGCTGCCGAGGATACAGTATGGACCCAGCTGGATAACTAACCCGAAGGGCGGCACTCGCTGCTTAACGAAGCTCCGCGAGTCCTGCATCCAGTGCGGTCACGGCATTGCCGACTTGCTGAACGGTTTCCCGGTCGAATTCATGGGCCCTTTCGGTCCTGCGCGAAACCCGGCCCGCGCTGGACATCGGCCGCGGCCTCATGCGGAAACAGCTCGCTGCCCTGCCGCCGACGTCAACCAACGCGCGCCTGCAATGCGCCCCGCCGCGGCTCTACACCACAGGCATCCGGCTGGCCGAAGCGGTGTCCGCCACGACCAACTACCTCACCTGGGAAAGCCTCACGCAGCCCGGCACCCGCACCCGCATCGAGGGCTGGTGGCTGGAGGTGGTCGGCGGGGCAACAAGCTGCGCCGCGTGCTCATGGCGCCGACGGAGCTGGAGAAATTGGCCAGGTAACCGCGCAGCCGCGGATTTCCGGCGGAGGCGAGCGTCGGCCAAGCGCAGGACCTGGCCGCGCGACCGATGCGGCGGCTGGCATCCTACCTGGCACCTTGGCCAGCAACTCAGGGCGTTCTTCGCGCAATGCGCCGACGGCTGGCCGCCGCCAGCACCCACTGGCTGCGGCACACCCACATTTCGCACGCGCTCGCCAAGGGCGCGCCGTTGGACGGCTGCAGCAGAACGCCGTCCATGCCTCGCCGCATACCGCGAAGCGTTACGTCCAGACCGAGGCGGCAAGACAGCGCTTAAATCGCCGTATCCTGTCTGTGCAGTCTTGCTACCGCCCGCCTCGCCGTCCGCGGTGAGCGAGGGTTCTTTTTCTGGAGTTCGCGTCCTCGCGACGCAGGTGCGCGGGGCGATTGCCTTTCCCAGGCGGCCTGGAGAATACTGAGCGCGGGCGACTCGCAACGGTTACCTGATTTCTTCTTGGACGTTCTACGGCTCTCTTCTACCGGTTGAGAGCTTTTTTTTGCACCCCGGCCCATGGATGGCTTGCATCTGCGGTAGATTCCCTGCTCCGTGGCTCGCAGAAACGGGTACGCTCGACCTCTTGAAAGCCCGTAGAGCATGACATGGAGCCACGGGCCAAGCGTTTACCCGATGCACGTACGGCGACTTTGCAACTCCGGCGTGGATGTAAGACCCATCACTATGCCAGTCGTCGGCTATTGCCTAGAGAAGAAACGCCGCGGCACGGCGATGGGCGTACTCTTCATGGGCATTTCGCTGGGCATCGGCTGCAGCTTCTTGCTCGCGGGCACCTTTGGCGCCTCGCACGGCTGGCGCACCAGCTTCTATGTCCTGGGCGGAATCGGCGTCGCCATCGCCGTGGCACTGGCATTTCTGAAGGAAGACCGCGGCCCGGCCGCGGCGCAGGAACGCGGCCAGCCGTTCCTGCAGCAGGTGCGCGCGGTGCTGGGCGTAGTTGGCGGCAACCCGGCGCTGCGCTTCACCATCGTCGGCTTCGTGCTGGTGCATGCCGTGTTTGCCGCGCTCTCGTTTACCCAGCTCTCTCACATCGCAAACTTTTTCCCGCTTTAGTCATTTTATCGGGATTGCTCCCTCTTTTTGAAGCCATTAGCGATCTGTGCTGGTGGGAGAAAAAGGAGCGCTTTCTCAATCGAATGCCAGGCATGCGGGTTGAATATTGCTTCCAGTGATCATGCAAGGCCTTCTCGACACCGCCTCAATCGGAGTCTTTTTGGTGAGCGGTCCACAGCCTGAGAACGAAGGCGTATGCTCGCAGGAGCGTGATAATGAATTCTCTACCGGTAGCTCAAGTTTCCTTGGCACAGCAAACCAATCTTGAAATCCTTCGGGGAGTGTCAGATATGCTCGGCCTCGTGGAAAAGAACATTGCCCAGATCGAGACGCTCCTTGAATGGAATCTTCAATGGGTTCATGCTGCTTTTCCAGGCTCTTGCGAGTACACGAAGCAGCTGCTAGCAATGAGCAGGCCCCGGGATGTCCTGACAATGCAATTTTCCTAACGCATTTGGCTGGCGGGCAAGCTTGTTTGCACCCACGAGTGTTGCCTGCGATGGCTTGATCAGCTCGCCATAGACACCAATATCACGAGATGCCGAGGATGCGGGCGCGCACGGATCCAGATCGGATTTCACGGTGCTCGCTCTTTCGACACATCTCTCGAGTTCTTCAATAGCGCATTCAGCAGGGCATGTTTTGCGAGCTTCTTTAGCAATGAACACCGGCACGCCACGCCATGTGACTGTCATCATCTCCCGTGGGAGAAGCCTGGTGGCGGGCGGACCATTCGACCCGTGATCAGTTCCGCTCACGCATCCAATTGATCAGGCCGCCGGCACACAGCACCGCGACCTGACGCGGCGAGAATTGGTGGGTCAGTATCAGGCGGTCGCCGCGGCCGTCGATGCTGGCCTCAATCTCGGATCCTGCGGCCAGGGCAACGTCGAAATGCTCGAGCACCAGCACGTCACCCTGTGCGAGCTTGTCATAGTCACTGCCGTGCTTGAACGTCAGCGGGAGCACCCCGAAATTGATCAGGTTCTGCCAGTGAATACGGGCGAAGCCTTTGGCGATGACGACGCGCAGGCCCAGATACCGCGGCACGATGGCCGCGTGTTCGCGGCTCGAGCCCTGCCCATAGTTCATCCCACCCGCGATGGCGTGGGCGCCAGCGGCTCTTGCGCGCTGCACATAGTGCTCGTCGAGTTGCTCGTAGACGAACTCGCTGATAGCGGGAATGTTGCTGCGGTAGGGCAGCACGCGGGCACCGGCCGGCATGATGTCGTCGGTAGAGATGTTATCGCCGACTTTGAGCAGCAGCGGCAGCCTGAGCTTGTTCGGTAGCGGATCGAAGTCCGGCAGTGAATGGATGTTTGGGCCCTTCAGCAAAGTCTGCGCACGAGCCTGCTCGTATGTCAGCGGCGCCATGAGATTCTGCGTGTCAATTATGGGATCCTCCGGCTCGACGATACGCGGATAGTCCATTCCTAACCCGCGCGGATCCGTGATTCTCCCAGTCATGGCCGAGGCCGCAGCTGTCTCCGGACTGCACAACCAGACGTGATCCTCGCGCGTGCCGGAGCGGCCCGCGAAGTTGCGCGGCACGGTGCGCAGGCTGTTCTTCCCGGTGGCTGGGGCCTGGCCCATACCGATGCAGCCGTTGCAGCCGGCCTGATGCAGGCGCGCACCGGCGTGTAGCAGGTGAATCACGTGCCCGTCGCGCATCAAGGTTTCCAGCATACTGCGAGAGGTCGGATTCACGTCGAACGAGACATGTGACGCCACCGTGCCGTTCCGGACGATCTGGGCCGCCACTGCAAAGTCACGGTAGCCCGGATTGGCGGAGGATCCGATATAGGCCTGATAAATATCTTCGCCGGCCACCTCTCGCACCGGGACGACATTGCCTGGACTGGACGGTTTGGCAATCAATGGTTCGAGCAGCGACAGGTCAATTTCGGCCTCCATGTCATAGCGGCAGTCAGCATCGGCCAGCAGGCTGGTGAAAGCATCCTCGCGACCCTCGGACGCGAGAAAACGTCGCACTGCTTCATCGGCGGGAAATACACTGGTCGTCGCGCCGAGCTCGGCACCCATGTTGGCGATCACATGTCGATCCATCGCCGACAGCTTGTCCAGGCCCGGCCCGTGGTACTCGATGATGCGGCCGATGCCGCCATCGACCCCGTATCGGCGCAACATTTCCAAAATCACATCCTTGGCGCTAACCCAGTCCGGCAACTCGCCGGTCAACTTGATGCCCCAGATTTCCGGCATGTTCAGGTAGAACGGCTCACCGGCCATCGCCATGGCAACCTCCACTCCGCCCGCTCCGATCGCCAGCATGCCTAGTGAGCCGGCCGCGCAGGTATGGCTGTCCGAGCCGAGAAGCGTCTTGCCCGGACAACCGAATCGCTGCATGTGTGTGGGGTGGCTGACGCCGTTGCCAGCCCGGCTGTACCAGACGCCGAAGCGCTTGCAGGCGCTGAGCAGGAACAGGTGATCGTCCGGATTTCTGAAGTCCTCCTGCAGCAGATTGTGGTCCACGTACTGGGCGGAAAGCTCAGTCTTGACGCGGTCCAGCTGCATCGCCTCAAGCTCGAGCATGACCATCGTACCGGTGGCATCCTGGGTCAGCGTCTGGTCGATGCGCAGCGCAATCTCTTCGCCAGGGTGCGTACGACCACTGAGCAGGTGTGTTTCAATCAGCTTCTGGGCGACACTTTTTCCCATGATTTGCCTCTATTCGGTGAGCGGTGTGAGGGACGACGCCTCGCAACTGGGAGTCCACTCCTGGATAAGGATGGGCGGCAGACTTCACTGCAAGTACCTCATCTCGGCATTGTCGAGAACCGCCAGCAATTGCGCTTCCGCCCGCCGTCCCCGCGCCAACTCCGCTGTATGTAGCAACTAAAAGGCCTTCAACGTACAAATGAAAAGTTGGAATATCTCCGGACAGAATCCGCCTGAAGCCGGCTTGGCCAAGGTCCTCTCTGCGTTCCTCAAGCGCTTCAATGAAGCGGGACAAGTGTCGATTAGCACCGCGAGTTGACCCCGTGGTTGCCACTGATGCTGCCCCGGCCATGAGTGCGATACAGGCCGATCGTGCCCGTATGCTGGCTCGAAGTGTGGAGCATCTGCATGCAATTACGGCTCACGCACCGCTGCCATCCAATAGGTATGAGCCGCCGCCGGTAGCGGAACAGGTCTCCGACAGAGGCAATCGACAATTACTTGCACTCGGGTGCCTCGCTCCTCTGCGTCAGGTAAGCGATCAGATCTGCGCGCTCTTGGTCGTCCTTCACTCCCGCGTACCCCATGCTTGTACCCGGGATCACCTTCAGCGGATCGGCCAGAAAGCGATTCAGCGTGCGTTCATCCCATACTAGCTTCGATTGCTTCATCGCATCGGAGTATGCGAAGCCGGGCTCGCTACCCGCACGTCGTCCAAGGAGACCGCAATGCTTGGGCCCTGTGCGGTCGTAGGTGAACGTGTGGCAGGCCACACAGCGATCATAGATTGCTGCGCCGGCCGCCGGGTTACCGCGCAAGACGCCGCCGCCGGACGCGGGCCCCCCGGCCAAGGCCGTGATGAGGCCGAAACTCGCCAGGAGGCTTCTGTACATCTACGAGACGAACGCCGACGGCACGGGCGTTTCGCCCAATACATGGCGCAGTACGGCCCAGTGCATGGCCTCATCGCCAAGGATACTGGCGGCCGCTTTGGCGAGGTCACGGTCGTGGAAGATCGGCACCGCTCCAAGATAGGCACTGGCCGCTCCCTTCTCCAGGGATGCCGCAAAGCGGAGGACGTCGTTCTGGGTCTTGAGCGAGTCGGTCGGGAACGTGTACTTTTCCTTCGCTGAAACTGGCTTGCCGCCCAGTTTCGCGATGGCTTGAGAAAGCACGTTCGCATGCTCTTTGTGGTGGCCCTGAAACGACACAGCGACATCAAGTATTGGCTTCTTCAGTAGTCCGCTTTGCGCCCCGACCTGGTAAGCCGCGATGGCTTCAAATTCCGCTCCGAGCGCGGTATTCAGAACGCGGACGTCGTTCTCCGGCGAACCTTCCCCGGCGGCTGCAAGCGCTTTCCTACCTGTTAGCAACGCGATCGCCGTGCCTGAGAGCAAGAGACCGGACTGGTGGAGGAAAGCGCGGCGTGTGTCGGCTTGCGCAAAAGGAGTCGTTAGACGTTGAATCGATGACATGGCTGCCTCCTTGACAGGTGTCTTACTGCACTGCAAGCGGAGCAAGGACTTCGACGATGCGGTCGGAGCGCTTTCCCGCAAAAAAGCAACTTCACGTGGAAAATCTTCCGCGCACTTCGCGCAAGAGACTTCGCGTCCGTTAGAAGCACGTACGCACCGTCACCTCCTGAATGCCAAGACATTCGACGTCCCTCGACAGTCCTGTCTTCCGGCCCGGCGTCACAGGAATCGGGATTGCCGAGGCACTCCGACCACCCTTGAGGTTCGTCGGGTGTAGTAGTGTGAATTGGCAGCCCTATCCATGTGGGCCACAAAAAGAAGAACTTATGAAGCAGGGGCCCAATGCATGCGAAGAAATCGGGGACTAGCGAGGGCGTTTCAACTTTAAAAGCCATACGGCTTCAGTTTGGCTCCGCACGGAGCTCGTCACACGTTCGCCGTCGTTAGTGCACCATTGCATCGTGCCGCGCTGATTCGATTCGCAAAGTTTGCTGAGCTCGGTGTTGGTTGCGAAACAAGCATCTTAGATGCATGTTATGCCGTAACTGCGAGATTGGCAACGCATATTGCAGTCGAGGCGTTGCAGACGCGTGCGAACCATTGCCATCAATGGCGATCAGCACCTGCAGTGAGTGCGTCCGCGATGGTTACGACTGCGGACGGGCTTTCCCCAACCCACTCGATTTGAGTGTGCCACCGGCGCGCGCTTAGGCTACGAGTACGTAAGAGCCAGGCACATTGGCCAATATGACACAAGCACCCAAGGCAGGCGTCATCGTCTTCTCGCTGGAATGATGTGCGAGCCATCGTTGCCACCGCGGCCACCACGATCCTTCACATACCGGCGTGCTGGCGAAACCATTCGTTCGGGCTGAGATAGGGGATTGTTCTTGGCCTGCAGGCCAAGACGATAGTGCCGCCCGGCATCGCCTAGCTCCGAGACGATGCCCGCCCTCCAGACGTGAGCGGGAAGCTGCCCTAAGTGTCTGCAGGTGAAGTTTGTTGACCGAACGCCAGGGCGACACGGGGTCGCGTTCTTTGCCGACCACAAAGATGGGCAACTTGGGATCGGCCAACGAAATCGACCGACGGTGGGTCTCCTCACGCAGGTTCCGCCAGCGAGTAAGTTTCGTCCCCCTGTCTTTAACGTCACCCTTAGCACCTCAGGGTTCAGTTACAAACAGTTGCTCGGCGAGGGTTAATCATCCATTGCCGAGCAGTCTGGGAGACGCAACGCAATCCACCGCGCGACACGTTGTGTGGACGTCGATCTGGCGAAGGCGATCTTAAAGAAACATGTCACATCTTGATAATTCGCGTAGGGGGGTATTGAATGAACGTTCCGGGCGCGCACGGTAGGCGTCTGGTGGTCAAGAACCTTGCGGAGGAGGTCGCAGTCTTCGCTGCACGGGCTGAGCGCCCGGTGCGACGACGTTACTGGACGCCTCCCAGCAGACCTAACATTCAAAACATTGGAGACAAGGATGTTGAGTCCTCATAGATTCGCAGCCCTCATGCTGGCAGCCGACGTGCCCGATGAAGTTGAATTCGATCCCGCCAATCTTGGTGCTCTCGTGGAGCGTCAAATAGGTCAGCTGGAACAGTTCGCACCCGGACACTAACGCCCTCGCATCACCAGCGAGGGCTATTTCCCGCTAAAATTCATTGCACGATCCACTGAAGGACGAGGTCCACCTCGATGCCCTACTTGAGACCATCCTGCCACAAGGGACTCTGGAATGCGCGGGCGTATCGCCAGCAACATTAGGCGGACAAGCGCGTTGCCGGCCCGCAGATGCTCATCACGTCATGCCGGTCGGCAACCTAGGTGACGATGGATTATCGTTACGGTCCAGTCGTCCTTTCACGTGTTCCGGCCGCACCGACGTTGCCGCTCAATCGGCGGCGGCGTTTCAGGCCAACTTCTTGGAGCCTCATCATGAATCCGCTGACCGTGGAGCAGCTCGCAGCCGCTCAGAAAGCCAGCCTTGAAATCTGGCTCGGACTGGCGAGCAAGGCCGCCGAAGGCTTTGTAAAGCTTGGTGAGTTGAATTTGCGGGTGTTTAAGGCGACGCTTGCGGAAACGCAAGCGCAGACGAAGAAGGCGCTCTTGGCCAATGATCCCCAGGAAGTGCTCGCGCTGCAAGCCAACCTGTTGCCGGCGATTGCGGAGAAGGTCCTCTCGTACGAGTGTCAGACGTACGAAATCGTCTCGGCGACGCAAGCCGAACTCGCGAAGGTCACCGAGACGCTGTACGCGGAGCAATGCCGCAGGGTGGAAGAGATGGTCGACAATCTCGCCAACAGCGCGCCGGGGGGCGCGGAAGCCCCTGTTGCCGCACTCAAGTCGGTGGTCAGCGCCACCAATGCGCTATACGAAACGTTGCAACAAGCTGCGAAGCAGGCCGTCGATTTCACCGATAATAACTTCAAAGCGGCGAGCGCCGTGGCGTCGAAGGCGACAAAGCAAGTCGTGGAGCAAGCGTCGCGCCCGGCTAAGAAGTAACGATGAACGGATGCTGCGCCCCTTGTTGCGGCGCAGCGAAGCGGCCGCGGACACGGAGTGAAGCCCGGTACCGACAATGAGCGGTCACAACGTTTCTTAGATTGAGATCGACGTCATGACCAGGCAAATTACAGTGGCGGCCGGTGGCATGGGCGGATTGGGCGAAGAAATGAGCATCAACCGCCATGACGCTAGCGATACGTCGGTCGTGACCCATTCGCCCGCAAACACTAGAGTTAAACGGATTGTTTGGCTCGGATAACCGCGAACGGATACCTGCTATGACCCTATCCTGTGGATGCGGCCGACTTGATGTGCGCCACCATGGCGTCGAGAAATTCCAAGCCAAGGTCGGCCCCTTCGATATTCAGGTGAACAATGCAGGCATTACGCGGGGCGGTACTGCAAAACACTGGACAGGTCAACTGGGACGTGGTCATCCGGACCAATCTCAAATCGGTGTTCAACATGACGACGCCGCGGTGCGATGGCATGCTCGAGCGGAGATGCGGACGCATCACCCCTCGTCCTCCATCATTGGCTCCAACGGTGGGTTCGGGCAGACCAACTACACGACCACGAAGGTTGAGAAGGATGGTTCCACAACATCGCTGGCGCTTGACGACGTGACCGTTAGCACAATCTCGCCGAGGTGCATCGCGACCAGATGGTTACGACGGTGCCCCAGGAGATCCTGAACGCCAAGATCATCCCGCGGACCCCGGTGGGGCACCCGGGCAAGCCGGAGGAGGAGGTGGCCCTGGTCTTGGGATCCGAGGGCGCAGCCTTTGTCACCGGTGCGGACATTGCCATCAATGACAGCCAGCATCTGCAGTGAATGCGGCCGGTCATTCCCCGAGGACTCGATCCGGGTGCGCCACCGGCCCGCGCTCAGGGTTCGAGTACATATGATCCAGGGGCATTTGCCAGTACGGCACCAGCACCCAAGGCGGGTGGCATCGTCTTCTTGCTGGAATGGTCGGCGAGCCATCGTTGCCACCGCGGCCACCACGATCCTTCACATTCCGGTGTGCGGGCGAACCATTCGTTCGGACTGAGATAGGGATCGTCCTTGGGCCGCGTGCCGAAACGATAGTGCCGCCCGGCATGGCCTGGCTCCGAGACGATGCCTGCATTGTGCCCGCCCGAGGTGAGCAGGAAGCTAATCTCGGTGCTGGTTAGCAGGTGAAGCTTATAGACGGAACGCCAGGGCGACACGTGGTCGCGTTCAGTGCCGACCACAAACATGGGCAACTTGAGATCGGCCAGGGCGACCGGCCGACCCTGGACGCAATATCGGCCCTCGGCCAGATCGTTACGCAGGTACAGACGATGCAGATTTTCGCTATGCATACGGTAGGGTAGGCGCGTGGTGTCGGCGTTCCACGCCATCAGATCGGTCGGTTCTGGGTGCTCGCCAAGTAAGTACTCTCGCATCAGTCGAGACCAGACCAGATCGCGCGAATGTAGCAACTGGAAGGCGCCGGCCATCTGTGCGCCATCCAGATACCCTTGTTCCCACATCAAGGCATCGAGATAGCTGAGTTCGCTCGCATCGATGAACAGGCCAAGTTCGCCCGGTTCGCTGAAATCGGTCTGTGCCGCGAACAAGGTGACTGATTGGATTGAGGCCGGCCAAGGCCGGGCGTCGCGTTCTAGCGCAGCGGCACCAATCGCCAGCAACGTGCCGCCGAGGCAATAGCCGGCAGCATGGACCGGACTCGGACCGGTAATGTTATGCACCTGCACGAGTGCCTCGAATAGGCCAGACTCAAGGTAGTCGTTCAGACCCAGGTCGCGTGCCTCCTGACGCGGGTTCCTCCAGGAAATCATGAAGACGGTGTGCCCGCGTTCCACCAGATACTGCACGAGCGAGTTGTGCGGCGACAGATCCAGGATGTAATACTTCAAGATCCAGGAGGGCACGACCAGCACCGGCTCCTGCCAGACCGCCGGCGTTTGCGGCGCGTACTGGATCAACTCCATCAATGCATTGCGATAGACCACCTTGCCGGGTGTGATTGCGACATTCTGGCCGACACAAGATGGGGCACAACGCCGACGCGAAGCGCCGGGAACGTACCCGGACAAGATCTCTTGCTGGTGCTCCAGCCAATGGGCTCCGCCGGCGAGAAAGTTTCGCCCGCCCGTCTTTAACGTCACCCGAAGCACCTCAGGGTTCAGCCACCAACAGTTGCTCGGCGAGAGCAAGTCTGTCCATTGTCGTGCCGCAAAACTGATCACCTGCTCATGATGTGGAGAAACCCCACGCAGGCCGGTGGTGGCGGTTTGCCAGCAGGCCTCTGTGTGCAGAAACATGTCACGCAGGAGGCCATATGGCCAGCGCTCCCAGTCCGGATCGGCAAAGCGCGGGTCGCCGATTTCCGTGCGAGGGCTAGGCAAGTCTGACGACCGGTCCCGCCATGGTTGCATCATCTGTTGTGCCAGCGCCAACTGCTTGCCAGGCGAACTGATCAGATGCCACCCCCAGTCCAGCCATGCCAGCCCCAACGCGGCAGGCGAGACGCCGCGCGTTACCTGCGCCAGTGCCGCATGCATGAGTCGATCGACGCGCTCGACTGGCGCGTTGAGCGACCCGTCGGCAGGCGCCGGCGGACAATCGGGGCCAGTGGGGGAATCGATGGCATTCGCTACCCATCGCGGTTTGTCGATAGGTTCTACCACAGTCTCGGTCATCGCAATTCCTCAAACGATTACGTGGCGGATTTCAACATTAGGCAGCGGATTCGTCCCGCGATGCGACGTTGGCCGCGGTCACTTGCAGTCGCGAACCGATGTGGTGCCAGTTTGGGTGATCGCTGTCCCGTGCTGTCTCGATCCGCGAAGCGAAGGATCGATTCCACCAGCGGCGCAGTGCTCGGTCAGTCGGGTCAGGTTTCGCGGACGCGGGCTCCTCGAGGTACACATAGTCATATCGCTCTGCCATCTCGATGAATCGCGGTTCGTGCGGCGACCTACGCGCCAGTTCGGTGATAGTCTGGATGCCGTACAACCAATTGAAATGATAGGCGAGGCGACCGCTTGAGGGAAATCTGAATTCCCATTCGCCGGAGACCTTAGTCACGGTGGCCACGGTGCCTGCCAGGCTCCCCTGGCGAGGACTGCTAGCTGATCGAGTACTGGCTCGTTCCGAGCACGCGCGACACAATACCCGATGCATGCCAACATGCATCTTGGCGAACCAGCGCTCAAATTTCCAACGCGGGAGACTCACGGGACTATCCATCGCTTGCTCCGTACCCGTTTCTCCGAGACCATCATCCACGAAGTGCTAGAAATTCCATCCTGGCTTCCAGTTCCACTGGCAATAGGGGAAAAGCCGTAAAGGACGCAGTGAAACAAATTTTGAAATCTCCCACAAAACGAGTATTCTGGATGCATGTTATGCCCTGGCTGCCAGATTGGCAAATCTCATATTGCAGCCGAGGCCTTGCAGACGTGACGACAAGCTAGTGGAGCCGCAGATGAGACTGACCGAGTACACTGACTACAGCCTTCGCGTGCTTCTCTATGTTGCCGTGCATCCGGATGAATTGGTGACGGTACATTGCATTGCCGAAACTTTCGGCATCCCCAAGAATCATCTGACAAAGATTGTGGCGCACCTGGGCCAGCTCGGATTTCTCAAAACCGTGCGAGGACGATCTGGCGGCATTACGCTTGGTATGGCACCGCAGAAAATCAATCTCGGCAAGGTGATCCGCGCCACCGAGCCCGATTTCCGGCTGGTTGAATGCTTCGCGTCGGAAGGGAACCGGTGCATCATCACCGGTGCCTGTGGCTTGCGCCATGTCCTGGCTTCGGCGCTAGCTGCCTACCTTGCCGTCCTGGATTCGTACACGCTGAAAGACCTGGTCAAGCGGCCTGAGGCGCTTCAGCGTGCGTTGTCCGGCGCCAGCATGCTCCCGGCCACGATCGAAAGGCGCGAGGCGCAGACCCACTGAGCCCTAGTGACGACTGTCATTGACGCTGCCCAGCAGACCTAACATTTAAAACCTAGGAAACAAAAATGCTGAGTCCTCATGAAGTGGCAACCCTCATGCTGATCCAGGACGACCTACGTCGCACCGAACTGGATCGCGCGGATGTTGACACTCTCCTCGAACACCAGCTTGTCAACCTGGAGGAGTTCGTCTGTGGTCACCGACGTCCCCGTATCACAGCCAGGGGTAACGCCGTCCTCAACGCCATCGCGCGCATCCGCTGAAGGCCGAAGGCCGAAGGCGCAAGCGTCCCCCATGATGACGCGGCAAGCGAGTAGTTCACTTGAGCGCTATTGCCGGTGGGTGCCTAGGCGCCGGCAATCCGCGCGAGTTTGCATTGCCTAGGTGATGCCCGTCGTAGTCCATCAACACAACCTGTCGCACGACCATAGACGTCCGGTATCCCCCGGACCCGGGTCGGGTTGAAATTTCAGGAGATTCACGATGAATCCGTTTGCCCCCGAGCAAATTGCAGCCGCTCAACAAGCCAACCTCGCCATCCTGTTCGGATTGGCGAACCACGCCTTCGCAGGCTTCGAGAAGCTGGTCGAGTTGAATTTGCAGGTAGTGAAGTCGACGCTGACGGACGCCCAGGCAAACACGCAGAAGGCATTAGTGGTCAAAAGCCCGCAAGAGCTTCTCGTGCTCCAAGCCAGTCGGATGCAACAGCTCGGCGAGCGGGTACAGTCGTACAACCGTCATCTGTACGACATCGGGTCGGCTGCCCAAGCCGAATTTGCCAAGATCGCAGAGGCGCAATTCCAAGCGCACAACCGCAGGATGCAAGGGCTTGTCGACAACCTGGCGAGCAGCGCGCCGGCGGGTTCTGAAGGCGCCGTGAGCGCACTGACCTCGGTGATTTCTGCCACCAACAACCTGTGTGAAAGCATGTACCAGACCGCGAAACAAGCGGTGGAAGTCGCCGAGAGCAATTTCAACAGGGCAAGCACCCCGGCGTCGACGGCGGCTAAGCAGGCCGCCGAGCAGGCGTCGCGCACTGCCCGGACGTAACGGTAGGAGTACGCCATAGTGCCCGCGCTCCCAATGCGGTGCGGCGGGCAAGCCGTCCTGTCGGCGTCGCCGCCCGCCAGCCATCGGTGCTGGGCGATCCGCCACCGATGGCTGGCGAGGAACAGGCTCACCACTGAAACGGCGATGCGGGGGAGGGGGCCGGCTCCCGCATGGGGACCAGACTGGTCGCCTCCCTGCTTATCCGGGTGGTTGCGTCCCCGCCTCGGCGCGGTTCGAGATGCCAAGACGAGGCGCCCCTCGCCTGGGTATCAAACAGGGGCTGATTGGCGAGACTGAATAAGCGCCAGCGATCGGCCGGCAAGAACTGACCGGCACGCGCCACTAAGCATGCGCGGCGGCCTAACTTCATGATGAAGAGGAGTTGAACGTGACAAAGCAGATTGCGGTGGTGACCGGAGGCATGGGTGGGCTGGGCGAAGCCATCAGCGTCAGGTTACATGACGCGGGATATACAGTGGTGGTTACCCATTCCCCTGGCAATGCTGGCGTGGCGAGTTGGCTGACCCGGATGGAGGCGGGGGGACGCCGATTTCAGGCCTATGCGGCCGATGTCGCCGACTACGACTCTTGTCAAGCATGTCTAGGCAAGATTCAGTCCGAAGTCGGCCCGGTCGACATCCTGGTCAACAACGCTGGCATCACGCGGGATGCCAGCTTCAAGAAGCTGGACAAGGTCAATTGGGATGTAGTCATCCGCACCAACCTGGACTCCATGTTCAATATGACGAAGCCGGTGTGCGACGGCATGGTTGAGCGGGGTTGGGGGCGCATCATCAACATATCGTCCATCATTGGGTCCAAAGGTGGGTTCGGCCAGACCAATTACGCGGCCGCCAAGGCTGGTATGCATGGCTTTACCAAATCGTTAGCTCTGGAAGTGGCAAAGCGGGGGGTGACTGTCAATACCATCTCGCCCGGGTATATCGCCACCAAAATGGTCACGGCCGTGCCCCAGGAGATTCTGGATACCAAGATCATTCCGCAGATCCCAGTGGGGCGTCTGGGGCAACCCGAGGAAGTCGCAGCACTGGTCGTATACCTGTGTTCCCGCGAGGCCGCCTTCATGACTGGGGCGAACCTTGCCATCAACGGCGGTCAGTACCTGCAGTAAACGCATCCGGTCCGCGGCGATATGACCGGCATTACCGCCTGTCGCATCGCTGCTCGACTACGAGTCGGCCGACCGATGGATCTGGTCGCTGTTCGCCATCGTCTACGGTTGGTCTCGCATTCACATCGCCGGACCGGGATTCCCCGTGGCGGCAACGGGGACCATCACCTATTGGACCCACGCATACAATACATGGGGGCGTTGCGTATCAAGCGCGTTTCGTGCAAGAACGAAGTTTGGCACGAATATTGGCGCCGGTTTTCTATTGAACAGTTTGCCGCCCCTTGTCGAGCATGGTCCTATCGTATCGACCCGCCGGGCGGCCAGCCGTGTGCGGGCGGACGATAGAGGGTGGTGGTCATCTTATCGTCGACATATATGATCAATCTAACGTCCGCAGTTACGGTCGATGCGCCATCCGCTGGACTGCCCCCGTCTCCGCTCCACGTGTTGGTCCTGCAGGGTGGCGGTGCCCTCGGTGCCTACCAGGCAGGCACCTACCAGGCGATGGAGGAAGCCGGGGTGTTGCCCCGGTGGATCGTTGGCACGTCGATTGGCGCCATCAATGGCGCGCTCATCGCCGGCAATCCGCCGGAACGCCGACTGACGCAATTGCGTGCCTTCTGGCACCTCGTGGCCGGTTCCTCGCCTTGCCTGCCGCCCCAGCTGCAGGCGGCCGCATCGCTCTGGGGCATGGCCAGCAGCCTGGTGGCGGGCGTGCCGGGATTTTTTGCGCTCAAGGCACCGTGGGAGATCCCGTTCGCGTTGAATTGGAATCAGGCGGGCGTCAGCTTTTACGACACCGCCCCGTTGCGTCGGACACTTGCGCGCCTGGTTGATTTCGAATTCCTGCGGCATGGCCCTACCCGGCTTAGCATCGGCGCGGTCGACGTGACGAGCGGCGAGTTGCGCTATTTCGACAGTGCCGCGCAGGTGCTGAGCGCCGAGCACATCATGGCAAGCGGCGCTTTGCCCCCTGGCTTCCCACCGGTACCGATCGACAGGGCCGAGTACTGGGATGGCGGCGTGTATTCGAATACGCCGCTTGAGTATGTGGTCGACGACACTACGCACCAGACCAAGGTCTGTTTTGCCGTCGACCTATGGAATGCGACCGGCGCCGTCCCCAGCACCATCCTGGCGGCGGCCGCGCGTCTCAAGGAGATTCAATACGCCAGCCGTACCAAGCGTTGGATCAGAACGCACAAGACCATTCACGACCTGCGCCACGCGGTGCGGGCGCTCGCCGAACAGCTGCCGCCTGCAGCGAAAGCGGACCCGGAGTTTCAGCGCCTGATCGCCCAAGGCACCGGCCGTACCATCAACATCGTGCATCTTGTAGCCCCGGCCGACGACCAGCCGCAACCTACCAGGGACATCGATTTCTCGGCGAACACGGTCGAGCGACGCTGGCAGGCCGGCTACGAGGACATGCTCGCAGCGCTCAGCCACAAGGCCTGGCTCAAGCCCTTGCCGCCCAATACGGGCATTGTGGTCCATGAGTTCGCCCGCAACCAGGACGGCAGCGTCGGCCACAACGCTTCCGACAGCTCGGTAGGGTGAAGACCCGCTCCGTTCCTGGCGCGGCAGTGTGCACGACTGAGCATGAGCGTGTGATTTGATGGAGAGGCGAGCAAGGTAAATGATCGTGCCAGTACGGCCTCCGGGGGCACCGTCCATCGTGGCGGCGACGGTCTTGCGGTGGCGATGGGCGTGCCCCTGAGGCGGGTGCACGCGTCAATGCTGTGCCCGCCGGCGTGGGAGTTCTCATTGAACAAGGAGCCCATGGGGCTCCTTGTGTTCAACGTCAGAACGGTTCAGTTCCGCTGTCTGGGTCAGCGTCTACCTGACGATCTTCGCGGAGCAACTCGAACAAAGGCAGTTGGTAGTGCGAGTAGATGCGCTCACGCAGATCGTCGAGCATGGGCGACGCCGGGTCAGGTATTTCTGCGTACCGTTGCGGATAGCGCCGCCATTGCAAGTTCTGAAATGGAGCGCAACATGAATGGTCAGCGGCGATCGCAGCAGCTCGGTGCACTCAGCTTGCATGGGCCGGCATGACGGCGTTGCCAGCAGCGCAGCACGCCGGGCCCGTGACCTACGTATCCGGGGGCGTGGGGTCGGACGAGTCGCAGCCGATCAAGGAAGCGATGCCCAACTACCCGCTGGTGCTTGAGTTTGCCGGCAGAACCTCTTATGGAAAGGAAACGAGTGCTTGGCGGGGGTGCCGGATCGTCGATGCGCACGGGAAGACTGTGCTCGATACCAGCGCGCAGGGGCCATTCCTACTGGTTTCCCTTCCGGCAGGGCGCTATGCAGTCGCCGCCAGCTATGGCGAGAAGACAGAGCATCGTTCGGTTAGCTTGTTGCCAAGCGGCCACGTCCGCGAACTCATTCTATGGCCGACGTGAGGATATGGGGCCGGTGCGGCCTCATGTCCTCACACTTCGGCGCCCCGCTTTAACCACCAGATGTCCTGCGTGGTTCGTCACGTCATGTCTGCTTGAATATATCACAACATGATATAAATTACAGTTTGAGGACACGCTCCGCCGGGGCAGGGAAACGCGCCGTTCGCGTCCATACTTGGCCCGGCCGAAACTGTCTGCCTAGGCTGGTTTTGCCGTGCTTCCCGCCAAGTTTGTCGGAGACGGTGTCACCAGGCCCCCGCTAACCGCAGGAGGACATCATGGAACTTCACATGCAATCGCATCACTTCGCGCGCAGAACGCCAGACTGGCGTGTCGCCGCCATCGCCGGACTCGCGGCGGGGTTGATCTTTCTGATACTGGAGGTGCTGGCGACGTGGATCCTGGGTACCAGCCCCTGGGCACCGTTGCGGATGACGGCGGGCATCGTGTTGGGGCACAGTGTTGTTTCGCAATCGGCAGCCTTTGACCCGAGCGTCACGCTGTTGGCTTTGGTGGTTCACTTTGCGCTGTCCGTCATTTTTGGACTGATCCTGGCGGCGATCATGGCGTCATTTAGTCTTGACTCGAGTGTCGGTATGGCCTCGCTAGCGGGTGTCATCTTCGGTCTGGTTGTGTATGGGCTGGACTTCTATGGCATGACTCGCGCGTTTCCGTGGTTCGGAGATGCGCGCAATGCTGTTAGCCTCGTCACACACCTTGTATTCGGGCTAGTCGTTGCCATTACCTATATGAAGCTCGAGCGTAAACAGGGCAGCCTTCGTGCGAAGCCTATTGGCACGTGACGCAGCTCCGCCGGGACCGGGTTGGTCAAGATGCCTGCTTCGCTCCAATAGTGGGCCAGTGCTTGACCGGCCAGGTATCGATGGCGAGGTGCAGGGAGCAGAACATGAATCCTGACACGCGATATGACGTAACAAAGCAGAACTTCGAAGCTCTGTCGGAGTTCCGCTATGAGTTGCGCCGCTACCTTCGATTCTCCGAAATAGCTGCGCGCGCGGAGGGCATCACGCTCATGCAATACCTGCTGTTGCTGCATATCAAGGGTTTCCGGGATCGCGATTGGGCCACGATTGGTGAGTTGGCGGAACGCTTGCAAGCCGCCCCAAACGGTGTCGTCGCACTGGTGTCGCGTTGTGAGGCCGCGGGGTTGGTTGCGCGTCTGCAGAGTGACGCGGATCACCGTCAGGTGGAAGTGCATCTGCGAGCGCCGGGAGAGCGCCGCCTGATGTATCTGGCAACGCTTCACAAGATCGAACTCAAGTCATTGGGTTCAATCTTCAAGATAGAAACCCTAGCTTTGTTTCGGCCCGGATGAGGGCATTTGCCAACGGTGCTCGGGCGATGCCGAGATACCAGCGCGTATGTCCGGCCATCCGCCGAATTGGCAAACGTGGTCGGTATGCGGCACTGACACCCACACCGGCCACCGCAAACGTTGGCCCGAACAAGTCCTCGCTGACCACGTTGCGATCATCCCGCGACTTGCCGAGGGCTCCCGCCCTCCGAAGACAATCACGCTGAACGGCTATGCGACCTCTCACCGCGCGATGCGCGGAAGGAGAACCGAGGATTTGCTGGCCGAAGGTATGACGTTGCGATTGTCGAAGTGCAAATCACTACAGAGAGACTGTCCACAAGAATGTCGATGGCGCGTTTCAGCCGGGGTCACGCCCGCCCAAAAGCGCCAGCGTGTGGGGCGCACCACAGGCCCCGCCGGCAATCCAAGGTCGCTATCGGCCAGCGCCCGCGCGCGGTCTTCATGCCGGCAATCTGTGGTTCGTCCATTGCTTCATTTCCGGCAGTGTTGCCAGCGGAACGCCCATTCAATAGACATGAAATTGGACTGGAGATTATTCCGTGAAGTTCATCACGTCATGAGATGTTTGGGATCAAGATGATCATGGAAACAGCCAAGATTGACGCGGTTGATGCTTGAATATGTCACGAAATGATATAACGTACAGAATGGGGATGTCGCCGTGGCGATTGCTCCCGCTGGAGATGCAGCGAGGCTGTCTGCCGACACCCGAAGGATGTCCGAAGCCGACCACTTGGCGTGATGGGTTCCACCAGATGACACGGCCAGCAAAGGCTTGCTTGGTTTTGCCCGCGGCGGCGATATCTGCAGCGAGTCTTCTTGCAGCGTGTCCCGATCGATCGCAGTTCCTGTTCGGTGATCCGTTTCCCGTGGCGCACGAGATGCAGCACGACTGGCGATCGAAATCGTGAACGACGCGGATGCGCTCCATTCTTGGAGTCGAGAAAGAGGTCTATCCTTAGGGAAGGCCACTCGCGCCATTCGAAAAAGGAGGCAAAATATGTTCAAGCACGTCCTGCTACCCACCGACGGTTCCGATCTCTCCAGGAGGGCTACCGTCGCTGCCATCGAGTTTGCGAAGTCAATCGACGCGAAGATCACGGCCTTCACTTGCATGGATGAGTATCCCTTCCTGCAATCGAGCGATGCGGGTCACCAGACACGCAAGACATTCAAGGAGCACGCAGAGGCGGACGCGCGTGCTCGCCTGAACCAGATCGTCGCGGCGGCAGAGGCGGAGGGTGTCGCTTGTGGCACAGATATGACGACCTCGTCCGCACCGTACAAGGACATCGTGGAGGCTGCCACCCGACACGGTTGCGACGTGATTTTCATGGCATCCCACGGTCGTCGCGGCCTCGCCGGCCTGCTGGTCGGAAGTGAAACGCAGAAGGTCCTCACGCATTGCACGATTCCGATCCTCGTCTACCGCTAGGGCTTTTCCGCGGCACATCCTTGGCGTTGCCGCAATTCGGCAGTTCACCGGTCAACTCTATGGCCCGCCTCCTCCCGGTATGCGTGCCGGCGGTGCGGCCAATGCGAGGCTGGCGTACGGTTCGCTTGAACAGTACGCCAGCCTCAATAGGGAGAACCCTCGACCAGGGCGTCCTCGACAAGTACCAGGTTCCTGCACAAGCCTAGCATCGCCATCCCGGTATGGGCCGATTGCAGAAAGACTGGTCGTCTCGGAACGCCGCGGCAGCGGGCGACATCTAATGCGCGCAAGTCAAGAAGACAGGGGAGGCCGACGATGCAGCGGAAGAAGGATGTTCGACCCGATTTTGCCGGGACGCCAGACGCGGCGCTGGCTCAGCTCGTTGCCGCCGGCGATCCGGACGCGTTCAGGCTAGTGATGCGGCGTTGCAATCAGACGCTGTATCGGGCAGCACGCGCCACTCTCAAGGATGACGCGGAGGCCGAGGATGCGGTTCAGGATGCCTATCTGCTGGCCTACCGTGGCATGACGGGCTTCCGTAGTGACGCGAAGCTGTCGACTTGGCTGACCCGTATTGTGGTCAATGTGGCCCTCGGCCGCATCCGCAAGCGTCGGCGAAGCGCTTCGGTGATCTCGATTACGAGTGACGTCGCGCCAAAAGGTTACAGGAGCGGAGAACTGATGGACGACACTTCCGCGGAACGGCCGGAGCACGCCGCCATGCGTGCCGAGTGCCGGCGCCTGATCGAGGCGAAGGTCGACCAGTTGCCGGAAGCGTTCCGCATTGTATTCGTGTTGCGGGCGCTTGATGAACCGAGCGTCGAAGAGGTTGCCCAATGTCTCGGCATTCCCGAGGCTACGGTGCGTACCCGCTTCTTCCGAGCGCGCAGTCTATTGCGCGAAGCGCTGAGCGCGGAAATGGATGTCGCGCTTGAAGAGGCATTCTCATTTGCAGGAGAACGCTGTGACCGCATCGTGGAAGCCGTTCTGGCCCGCGTGCAGTGGTAGGGCGTGTAGCTTTTAAGCTAGGCAAGAGACCTGTCAAGGAGGCAGTCACGTCATCGATTCAGCGTTGGAACCCTCCTTATGTGCAAGGTACGCGTCGATCGTTCCTGAGCCAATCTGGCCTCTTGCTGTCAGGCACAGCGATCGCGATGTTGTCAGGCAGGGAAGCACTTGCAGCCGCAGCGGAAGGCTCACAGGAGAACGACGTCCGCGTTCTAAATACTGCGCTTGGTGCGGAATTTGAAGCCATTGCAGCCTACCAGGTCGGGGCGCAAAGCGGATTACTGAAAAAGCCGATACTTGATGTCGCTGTGACGTTTCAAGGCCACCACAAGGAGCATGCGACCATACTCTCTCAAACCATTACAAAGCTGGGCCGTTTTCTGGCCGATCCTCTGAAGGTGGCCCCGGGTACCAGCATGGGATACGCTGGAGTGAAAGACGATCAAGAGCGCGCCGACCTGATCGCTTACCTGAAGCAGAAGAGCGGGGCCCCGGAGTGCAAACAGTAGTCGAGTGAGCGCTCTCGTGAGACCACGGACCGAGATGGCTATTACCCACGCACGCGATTCAGTGCAGGCCCCACTGGGCTGCTTACCGTTTCTTACTATCGGCCACTCAACGCGGCCTGTCACTGAGTTCGTCGGCCTGCTCGCGGCCGCCGATGTCGACATTGTCGTCGACGTCAGAACGGTTCCCCGATCGCGCACCAATCCGCAATTCAACCAGGATACCCTACCTGCGACGTTGTCCGGATTTCGAATGGATTACGTGCACATGACTGAGCTCGGAGGGCTGCGGGGAAGGCAACGCGATATCGCCACCGAGGTGAACGGCTTCTGGACCAATGATAGTTTTCACAACTACGCCGACTACGCGATGACAGAGCCGTTTCAACGGGGGCTGATACGCCTTCGCGAGCTTGGGTGCCGGCGGCGCTGCGCGATCATGTGCGCGGAAGCCGTGTGGTGGCGTTGCCACCGGCGAATCATCGCGGATTACTTGCTCAATGCGGGAGAGCGTGTCTTCCACATCGTCGGGCGGGGCCACGTTGACGCTGCCCAGCTAACCAGCGCAGCGCGGCGCATGTCCTCCTCGATGCTGGCCTATCCAGCGCCAAGTAATTAACTGCCGGGCGAAGCGGTGACGCATTGGCATGATCGCGTCCACCAGGCCACGCCGGCATGGGTTCGGCCGACTTCAGAGCGGCCCGAACAGGCAACCGCGCCCGTAGCTTTCGGGGGCACTCGATTCGGGTGCGCCTGCGGCGCGCGCTCAGGGTTCGAGTACACAGGATCCGGGGGCCTCGGCCAGTACGGTACCCGCACCCAAGGCGGGCGGCGCCGTCTTCTCGCTGGAACGGTCGGCGAGCCATTGGTTGCATCATCTGTTGTGCCAGCGTCACCTGCTTGCCAGGTGAGCTGGCCAGGTGCCATGCCCAGTCCAGCCACGCCAGTCCCAACGCGGCGGGCGAGACGCCGCGCGTGACCTGAGCCAGTGCGGCATGCATGAGTCGATCGATGCGCTCGGCTGGCGCGCTGAGCAACCGGTCGGCCGGCGCCGGCGAACAATGGGGACCAGCGAAGGCATCACCGGCAAAAACCACCGATCGCGGATTGTCGGAAGGTTCCAATGCAGTCTCGGTCATCGCAGTTCCCCAAAGCGGTGATTGCCCTGGCGCATGTCAGGATTGGACAGCGAGTTCGTCCGACGGTGCGATGGTGGCTTCGTTCGCTGGAGATGCCTATATTCCGCTGGAGTTGGAAATGAGGTATTGCATCGCTGTTACCTGTCGTGCTTCGGTTTAGGTGTTGCATGGGACACAAACATGGACACATGCGGTTCTTGCGTGGGTAGCCAAGCGATTGGCTGAACTCGGACGATCGAGCTGGGACTCAATTCGTTATATATCACGCTATGCTATATAAACCGAATGCTCGATCGAAGGATTCCTTTCAGACCATGAAGGCTGCCAAACATATAACGAAGCAGAACATCGAAGCCCTGTCAGAGTTCCGCTATCAACTGCGTCGCTTCCTGCGATTCTCCGAAGAGGCCGCGCAGGCGGAGGGCATCACGCCTCTGCAGTATCTTCTGCTGTTACACATCAAGGGAGTCCCCGGCCGCGATTGGGCAACGGTAGGCGAACTGGCGGAGCGCCTGCAAGCGGCCCCAAACGGCGTCGTTGCGCTGGTGTCCCGTTGCGAGACAGCGGGACTGGTGAAGCGCTTGCCGAGCGATACCGATCGCCGGCAAGTGGAGGTGCATCTGCGCCAGCGAGGCGAGCGTTGCCTGGCGCATCTGGCAACGCTGCACAAGGCGGAACTCAAGACACTGGGTTCGGCCTTTAACGTTTCCAAGCTGTCGGAGCCGTAGCTTGCTTCAGGTAGATCGGGTTCGCGTTGGCCAGTTCCTCAATGTACAACATCCATGATATATATCACAATATGATATATAATCACTTAAGGATCGCGATGCGCGCGCGCCGTATGCTGGTGTCGGCGAATACCACCCTGGCTGTCTCAGGATGAGGGGAAGAACGATGGCGCTGTTTTCTCGAATTCTGCTTTGCTACGACGCAACGCGTGAGGGGCGCAGCGCGTTGCGCTATGGTGCCGAGCTGGCGCGGGAGCTTCGGGCGGAAACGCACTTGCTCGCGGTTCTCGAGGACGCCTACTGGATCCGTGGTTTCGATGCCATGGCGGCGGAATCGGCTTCGATTGAAGAAGAGTCTGCCAGGGAGATCCTGAGCGAGGGCGTGAGCAAACTCAAAGCACTCGGTGTGGCGGCGATCGGCCACTTTGCGACCGGCGGCCCGGTCGACCAGATCGCCCGGGTCGCACGTGCGCTAAATGTCGACCTGATTGTGGTGGGGCACCGACGGTGTGGCCTGCTGGCGCGCTGGTGGGCGGGCCAAGGTCATGGCTTGCTCCTGGACAGGGTGTCATGCAGCATTCTGGTAACGATCGATTCGGCCGCGACGGCTCTTCCCGAACCGGCGGAACACGAGGCGGACGAGCGAGCTGACACCGTCGGCCCGGCAGCACATCAATGAAAGACAGCGCTGGCTGCGTCCCGTTGAGGAAATTGACCGGCTGGCCGGATACGTCGCCGCCAGGGCCGCGACGAACCTGACCATGCCGACCCGGCTTCATGAGCGGTACATCGAGTATCGCGGCCATCACATCGTTGTCCGTTGCTATCTTTCGGGCGGCCCTGGCGATAGCCGATGGACTATTCAAGTTGATGTGGCCAAGAGTGGGGGTTCGCCAATGCTGCGGCATCGCGAGGCGAACCGTTGGTTCGCCTCGACCGCGGAAGCAGAACAGGTGGGATTCGCATGGGGAAGACGCAAGGTCGACGAGATCCTGCTGTAGCGCGCCTACCGCGTTCAGGTACTTCGTCGGGCGTCATGAAACTCACACATGCGTTGTTCGGATTTCTGCGCGCCGGCGCAGCGGCTGCCTCGGTCCAATGAGCCCTGGCTGTGTCTTAGATGAAGATTCAGACTAGATCGACGAAGTGGCAGTACAGGCCGGCGATTTCGACGATCTGGTAGCTTCCGCTGTCTTCATAACGGCCGCGCAGCGCTCGTATGGCCACCGTCGATAGATAGATCACCCCGCAGGTCACGTGCAACCCGTGGAAGCCGGTGATCGTGAAGAAGGTCGTGCCGAACTGGGCCGCTCCCATCGGGTTGCCCCAGGGGCGCACGCCCTCGCCGACAATCAACTCCGTCCACTCGAATGCCTGCATGCAGACGAAGGTGATGCCAAGCAGGGCGGTCATCAGCATGAACATGGCATGACACATTTCGTGCGTTCGCGGCGATACGCGAAGTTGACCGCGATGGCCATGGTGCCACTACTGGTGACGACGACAAACGTCATGATGGCGATCAGCAGTAACGGCACTTCGGCGCCACCGATTTGGAGCGCGAAGACGTGAGCGTTATTCGGCCAGTTCGCGTGGTCGATATCCGTACCGTCATGTAGCCAATCCGGAAGCAACTGAAGATGAAGGTGTCGGATACCAGGAAGATCCACATCATGTGGCTTCCCCCACGATACCTTGAACGCCTGCTGGTCGGACGCCCAGTCTGCTACCAGGCCCCGCCAGCCGATAGCCGATCCTGCAGTCGCATCCGTTGATTGCGTCAATCTTGATGACATGAGCCTGACTCCTCATGTGCCCGCCCGGCACAGTCAATCGCGCTGCCGATGCGCCGTCTGATCCTCGGGTGATATGCAGCGACTCGAAGAAAGTATAAGTCTCCAGGATCCTTCATCAGCCGGACTCTGTTCTATCTCGCGAGAAGCTCCGCTGCCAATATACATCACATTGTGATATATATTGGCGAGACCGAAGCGGCTCCCGAGCGGGCTGAAACCAATAGAAGTTGCTAAACCCTGAGAAGAAACTACTATCAGGTTGTAGAGGATAATAGTTGGAGGCCGCAACATGTCGCCGATCTGGTCCCGCCTTAATCTAGGCTTGCTGGCAGCGCTCACCTCGCTTGTCGTATCGATGCCCTGGCACAGAGCCGTGGCCCAGGACGTTGTGCTGGGCGCGTCGGTCCAACTGACCGGACCTGTGGCCAACACCGGCAGGTATTACCGCGACGCCTACCAATTGGCAGTCGACAAGATCAACGCCAGAGGCGGCGTGAAGCTGGGAGGGCAATCGCACAAGCTAGCACTCAAGCTTTACGACAACCAGTCCGATGTGAATCTGAGCGTGCGGCAATATACGGAGCTGGTTACGCAGGATAAGGTCAATCTGCTACTGGGGCCGTTCGCCAGCAACTTTGCGCTGGCCGATTCCGCCGTTGCGGAAAAGTACCAGATACCCATGGTGCAAGGCGGCGGCGCCTCCGATCAGATATTCTCGCGCGGATTCCGCTATATCTTCGGGACGTTGGCACCCGCCAGCAACTACTTCGGGAGCACCGTCGAGATGCTCAAGGCGCTCAAGCCGGTGCCGAAGGCCGTTGCGCTGCTGTACGCCGATGACGCATTCGACGTCTCGGTTGCCGAAGGAACCCGCCCGAAGCTGAAGCGGGCGGGGTTCCCGGTAGCAATGGACGAGCGCTACAGCACCAATGCCAGCGACTTCAGTTCGCTGCTGTCGCAGATCAAGAGCAAAGGAGTTGACGCCGTGCTGATGGCGGGGCACGAAACCGAGATCCTGAACTTTGTGCGGCAGGCCAAGAGCCTGGGCGTATCGCCGGCCATGTACTCGTTCACGGTGGGCGTGCCCAGCGAGGATTTCCGCAAGGCCCTGGGTAAGGATGCCGACTTCGCCTTCGGCATGACTGCCTGGTTGCCGTCCGCGCAACTGAAGGACCGCTGGTTCGGCGACGCCGAACGCTTCGCGCAGGAGTACAAGGCCAGGTTCGGCTACGACCCCGACTATCACGCCGCGTCTGGCGTGGCCGACGTGGAGGCGCTGGTGCAAGCGATGGAGAACGCCGGATCGACCGATCCGCAAAGGGTGCGCGATGCCCTCGCCAGCCTCCGGTTCAACAGCTTGTACGGCCCCATCGCCTTCAATGCGCAGGGCCAGATCGACCTGCCTCAAGTGGTGATCCAGGTACAGGGCGACGTGCTTGCGAAGGTCTATGAGGCGAACCGGTTCGTCAAGCCGCCGAAGTACCCCATGCCTGCCTGGACCGCGCGCTGATCCGGCCGCCGATCGGGAGGCGGCATGGACTTGCTCGCTCAGATCCTCTTGAACGGCGTGCTGCTGGGCGGGCTGTACGCCGTCATGGCGCTCGGGCTGGCCCTGGTGTGGGGCGTGCTCAACATCGTCAATCTCGCGCACGGCGCCTTCATCATGCTGGGCGCCTACGCGTCGTGGTATCTATACACCTATCTGCACGTTGATCCGTTCCTGGGGCTGCCGCTCACGGGTGCGGGCATGTTCTGCCTGGGCTATGCGCTGCAGCGTGGCTTGCTCAACCTGGTCGTGCGCGCGCCCATGTTCAACACGTTGCTGATTACCTTCGGGCTTGAGGTGGTGCTGACCTATCTGGCGCAACTGGTTTTCTCGGCGGACTTCCGCACTATCAATCCGCCTTACGCGGGCAGCAGCCTGGCACTCGGGCCCATGGTGGTGCCGCTGGCACGCCTGGCGGCGTTCGCGGTGGCGATCGTGCTGACCGTCGGCATGTGGCTGTTCCTGTTGCATACGCGCCAGGGGCGCGCCATCCGCGCGACCGCCCAGAACCTGGTCGCCGCGCGCCTGTACGGCGTAGAGCCGCGGCACCTGTATGCCGTGACCTTCGGCCTCGGTGTTGCGCTGGCCGGCGCTGCTGGTGGACTCTATGGCACGGTCTCGCAGATCAATCCATACATCGGGGCAGCGCTGACGGCCAAGTCGTTCGCCATCTCGATCATCGGCGGCCTCGACAATCCGCTTGGCGTCATCGTGGGGGGCTTGTTCCTCGGCGTGATCGAAGCGCTGACCATGCTCTACATCGGCCCAACCTTCGCCAACGTGGCGAGCTTCGGCATCCTGGTGCTGGTACTGGTCCTGCGTCCCGGCGGCCTATTGGGGAAGACCGCATGACGATAGGGCGCGTGGTGCTGATCCTGCTTGTGCTGGCCGTGGCAGCGGGTGTGCCGTGGTACGGCTCGGACATCCTGATCCAGTTCGGCATCAACGCCTTGCTGCTGGCCGTGCTGGCGCAAGGGTGGAACATCATCGGCGGCTATACCGGCTACGCCTCGTTCGGCAATTCCGTTTTCTACGGGCTGGGCAGCTATGGCGTCGCCATCGGCATGGTGCAGTGGGGCTGGCCGTTTGCCGCGGGCCTGGCCTTCGGCATGGCGCTGGCGGTGGTCTTTGCCATCTTGCTGGGCTTGCCGGTATTGCGGCTCAAGGGCCACTACTTCGCCATCGCCACGCTGGCGCTGGCACAGGTCATGACGGCCATCGTCTCGAACGTGCCGCTAGCCGGACAGAATATCGGGCTGGTACTGCCGCCGCTGAACAACGACCCGCTGTTCTATGAGCTGTCCCTGGGCCTGTTGGTGCTGGCGACGCTGACCGTGTTCTGGCTGACCCGCAGCCGCTTCGGCTTCGGGCTGATCGCCATCCGCGAGAACGAGGAGGGCGCTGCCGTCATGGGCGTGAACACGACGCTGTACAAGGTGCTTGCGTTTACGTTGTCCGGCGCGTTCTGCGCGCTGGCCGGTGGCATCCACGCCTATTGGGTCACTTTCCTGGATCCGGAGAGTGCGTTCGACATTAGCTTGAACGTCAAGATGATCATCATGGCAGTGTTCGGCGGTCCGGGTACCGTGCTGGGCCCGATCGTGGGCGCGTTCGCGCTATCGGCGATCGCGGAAGTGCTTTCCAGCGAAGTCACCAGCGTCGCCGGGCTGTTCTTTGGTGTGGTCATTATCGGCGCGGTGGTTCTGATGCCACGCGGCCTTGCCGACCTGCTGCGGCGGTTCCGCAAGACAGGCTGGCGCTATTTCATCGAAAACATACTGACGCACCGGCTATGAGTCCGATCCTGGAAGTCCACCATGCAAGCCGCCGCTTTAACGGCCTGGTCGCCGTCAACGATGTCAGCCTGACGCTGGCGCCCGGCGAGATCCTGGGCCTGATCGGCCCCAATGGGGCGGGCAAGACCACGCTGGTCAGCCTCATCAGCGGCACCCTGGCACCGAGCGCCGGCGAGGTGCTGTTCCGGGGGGAACCGGTTACCCGTCTGCCGGCCTATCGGCGAGCACGATTGGGGATAGGGCGCACCTTTCAGGTCATGCGGCCTTTTCCTGGGATGTCGGTGCTGGACAACGTCACGGTGGGCGCGCTATTTGGCCGCGGCGGCGTCGCCAGCCTGGCCCAGGCCCGCGAGCAGGCCCGCGCCTGCCTGGATTTCGTCGGACTTGGCAGTGACGTCGGCCAGCGCGCCGATGAACTGGGCGGGCCCGGCCGCAAGCGCCTTGAGCTGGCCAAGGCGCTTGCCATGCGGCCCACCGTGCTGCTTTGCGATGAAGTCATGGCGGGCCTGAACCTCGTGGAGATCGAAGCGGTGATCGACGTCATTCGCAAGGTACGCGACCAGGGCATCAGCATCCTGGTAATCGAGCATGTGATCAAAGCCATCAGGAGCCTGTCGGACCGCTTGCTCGTGCTTCACCACGGCGAGAAGATCGCCGATGGCAATCCGGACGCGGTATTGTCGGACCCCGCGGTCATCCTGGCCTATCTGGGAAAGAGGCGTGTGTGAACGATGCAAATGAAGCGGCCTTGTTGCTGGAAGTCAAAGCACTCAATGCCGGCTACGGTGAAATGCTGGTGCTGCACGACGTGGCGCTCGCCATCCGTGCGGGCGAGATAGTCGCACTGATCGGCAGCAACGGCGCGGGCAAGACCACGTTGCTGCGGGCGCTGTCGCGCATCCTGCCCTGTACGGGCCAGGTCGTGCTGGACGGCCGCGACCTGGCCGGCATGACGCCTGACCAGGCATTTGCCCTGGGCCTGGTGCAGGTACCCGAAGGACGCCAGCTATTCGACCGCATGACCGTGCAGGACAATCTGCTGATGGGCGCATATCATCGCCGCGATAAAGTGGCCGTGGCGCGCGGCCTGGACCGGGTCTACGCGCTGTTTCCCCGGATGGGCGAGCGGCGACATCAGTTGGCCGGGAGCATGTCCGGCGGTGAACAGCAGATGTGTGCCATGGCACGCGCGTTGATGGCCGCGCCGATCCTGATGATGGTCGACGAAATGAGCCTCGGGCTGGCGCCCCTCGTGGTCGAGCAGTTGATCGACGTACTGGCCGCGATACGGCGCGAAGGCGTGACGGTGCTGTTGGTGGAGCAGGACGTCCACCTCGCATTGTCGTTGGCTGACCGGGGCTACGTGCTGGAAACGGGGCGCATCGTGCGCAGCGGCCTGGCGAAGGTGCTGATCGACGACCCGGAAGTTCGGCGTGCCTACCTGGGGTAGTGCTTCGGCGCAAAAGTATGTCACAAATGGGACCCTGGAAACGCCTTGCGGACGCCATCGTCAATGATTCCACACAACTGCGGGACACCCACATTAGCGCAATTTAAATAGCGATGATCCAGGTATCCAGCCGGAACTCCTCGGTGCTTTGAAGACGAGTCTTGTCAATCAACCTTGCGCCATTCTTGCCGTATAGGCATCCGTGACTCTTGCCGAGAAGACCGACTCGGCTACCGCATTGACGGCAATGGCGACTCCCAGCGTCTCCGGGATTTCTTCCTGGGTTGCGCCATGTTTCGCTGCGGTATCAGTATGCACGGCAATGCAGCCATCGCATTGACGGGTAACAGCTACGGCAAGAGCGATAAGTTCGCGAGTCTTGGCGTCCTGCCGCCCAGTCTTGACTCCAGCATTGCCCAAGGCGCCATATCCGCGAGGCGACTCCACTCGACCCCGGGGCTATGTCAGCTTGACTATCTGGGCCGCTACACCCATCGCGTCGCCATCTGCAACCACCGGCTGCAGCGCTTCGACGGCGACGCGGTGACCTTCCACTGGAAGGACTACAAACATGGGGCCGCAAGCCGGACCATGACGCTCGCGGCCGACGAGTTCATCCGTCGATTCCTGCTGCATACTCCGCCCAGCGGCTTCAAGCACATCCGTAGTTACGGCCTGCTCGCCAATCGCCACCGCGCAGCCAAGCTTGCCACCTGTCGCCGGCTGCTCGGCGTCGTTGCCCCTGTGGAAGACACTTTCAACGTAATGGATGACTACCGTGACCGTTACCAACGCCTCACCGGGAGGTCGCTACACGATTGCCCCGTCTGCGCCAGGGGTCACATGGTATGCATCGAAACGTTCTCGCGGGGTGCACTTCCGCGTGCGCCGCCCCCTCACGATGTTCACTGATCCGTTGGCATTATCCTCGACCACGTGTCCATTCATTCCTGCTGGCAACGCGCCCGGGCTTGCGCCATCCAGTCCTTTCCACATGGAAATGTTCCGAAAGCTGCCCGATTCGGCCGTCAGGGCGAATGATGAAGCCAGAGCCGATGCCGCGCATCACGCACGGCGGGCTGTCCTGGGGTGACGTGAAAAACTGAAAGAAGCGATCGTCCGGATCCACACAGGCCATCGCTCTGTGGAAATGATTGAATGGGGCAATTGTGGCTGACTTCTTTAAGCCAATTTAAAGTTGAGTTCCATATATCGAGAATAGTCAGTGCATTTGAGTGCGCTGGACGAGACCGCCAAGCCTGCATCCAAATAAGCGCGGCTTCCATGGTTTGCGCGGCGAATTCTCAGCAGGACATTGAGACGGTCCATCGAGGGGAACGTAACCACGTGTCTTCGCGGATACGCCGTCCTTACAACATCTTCGACGGAGTGCAACATGAAGCAGAATATGCTGGGCAGACTGATGGCTACCGTGCTCTTGACCGGTGGCGTGGGCCAGGTCGCCTGAGCCATTCCCGACAGCCTGCCCCGTGTGCAGCACGTGGGCCCGGTGACCTACCTATCCGGTGGGGTTGGGGCGGACGAGTCAGGGGCGATCAAGTCGGAGATGCCAAAGTACCCGCTGGTGCTCGAGTTCGCCGGCAGCACCCAGGCTGGAAACGAGTACCTGGCGGAGGTCCCGGTCAGTATCGTCAATGCGCATGGCAAGATCGTGCTCGAGACCGACGCACGCGGACCATTCCTGTTGGTCTCCTACAGCCAGGACGCTATTCGCTCGCCGCCACCTACGGGGGAATAACCGAGCGCCGGGCGATTAGCGTGGCGCCGCACGATCATGTACGTGAACTTTTCTTGTGGAGAATGTAGCGAATGGGGTCGGTAGGGCCTCGTAGGCGAACGAACCATCTGGTTCGACGGATTGCTCAAGCGAATGTCGTGGTGGCTGCGGTAGCCGACAAACTCGCCCGGACCATTTGGGCGGTATTGGCGAAGGATATGAGATACACGGCACCCGCCACCACTTTATAGCGGGTGTCAATGACCGTGGGCATGGGGCACCTCGTCCGAATTCGGATTCGCCACCATCGTGTCGAGCGCCAGCGCCGAATGGGCATACGCAGCGCCCGCCCGCATCTCGGCCGCAACCCAGATGGCCTCCATGATTTCCTGCCCGGTCGCGCCGCTTTTCAGGGCGGCCGCCGTATGTCCGCGTATGCAATAGGGGCACTGGGTGACATGGGCGACTGCCACGGCGATCAACTGTTTCGTCTTCGCGGGCAGCGCGCCGTCGGCGAAAACGCTGTCGCTGAATGCCTTGAACGCCGCGAGCGGTCCGGGCGCGAGTTCCTTGCGCCTTGCCGTGATTCCGGGGGCCGACGGCGGATACATTGCTTTGTCCATGGCACTGCTCCTAACGCTGGTTCAATGACGGCGCCACTACGTGAACGCCGAACACACACCGTGTCCGAACGCAGGCGACGCTGGAAAGCGGCTGGCCACTGGCGTCCAGCCCTTGTCTGCCGAGCCGGGATAACACGCTAGCGATCACCTGAAACCATCCGCCCGCATTCCGGGTCAACCTTTGCAATTCAATTTAATTAAACTATATCACAACATGATATATAGTGAAATGCATGGGAGCACCTGACTTGCTGTTGAATGCGTGACACGTCTGCGCGATCCGCGGCATCACTACACTCAGCACCGAACGGAGGGAATTCCATCATGACAACAAGATTCAAGGTTGGCGATCACGTGACCTGGAACTCGGAGGCCGGTCATGTGAGCGGCAAGATCATCAAGGTGCATACGAAAGACACCGATTACAAGGGGCACACTCATCACGCCAGTGTGGATGATCCGCAGTACGAGATCAGGAGTGACAAGACCGACCATATCGCGATGCACAAAGGTGGCGCGCTGAAGAAGATGCATCCCTGAGCGGCGTTGACTGCTACCGTACAGACGAGCCGCTGACGAGTGTGAATCCCTGTCGCTGCACGCCGCGCGCTGGCCATTCGAGGATCGCTCCCGTCAGGCATACATGTGCGTACAAGGGGCGGGCGCAACAGAACAGGCGCTGGTTGTGACAGGGCATCAGATGCCGTAACGCGTTTCGCCCTGTCACGAGCATTGTCCGGCGATCGACGGAGGATACCCAATGCGTACTCCTGCGAACTGCAAGCATCTCATCCCCCCGATGTTGATTGTCTTACCGATCGGTCTCTGGATTTTTTCCCTCGTTTGCGACGTCATCCGTCTGTCCGGCACCCCAGGAGACGCGTGGTCCACCGTCGCGCCTTTCAGCATGTCGGCTGCCTTGTCGGCGCGGTCTGCGCGGCAGTACCAGGATTTATCGGCCTGCCCGTCACAAAGGTGGCGCTCCACCAATCAGGATGATCGCGCTGACCGACATGGCGATCAAGCTCACCGTCGTCGTGGTGTATGCGATCAATACCTGGCTACGCACCCGGAACCCCACGAGCATGGGTCCGGGTATGAGCACTCCGGTTCTGCTTTCGATCGCCGGTGTCGCACTGCTCTTTGTTTCAGGGTGGCTTGGCGGCCAGATGATGCATGTCTACGGGGTTGGTGTCGAAGGACGTGAATAGCGGCGCGCTGCCGCGGCCGTCCTGCGAAGTGGCGAGTGGGAACCTGTCGGCAATCGTCGACGTCAGGAGAATCGAATGAACGAACCAGCGAAAAAACTCAGCGGACTCGACCTCGCCAGGGGCATCGCGCTCGCAGAAGTTGCCGACGGCGCGATGCTGGCGGGGCACGCTCACGGCGAGCCGGTATTGCTTTTGCGGCGCGCAGGCGAGCTGTTCGCGATCGGCGCTTATTGCACGCACTACGGCGCTCCACTGGCCGACGGGCTGCTGGTCGACGACACGATGCGCTGCCCCTGGCATCATGCCTGTTTCAGCCTGCGCACTGGTGAAGCGCTCCGCGCCCCTGCGCTTGATCCGGTTTCCTGCTGGCGGGTCGAGCAGCGGGACGGCAGCGTGTATGTTCGCGAAAAGCTCGTGCCTGCGGAACAGAAACAGTTGCCGCGGGTGGCTGGCACGCCTCAATCGATCGCTATCGTGGGCGGCGGCGCGGCAGGCAACGCCGCCGCCGAGACGCTGCGCCGCGAGGGTTATTCCGGCCTCATCACCCTGTTGAGCGCCGATGCAGCGAGACCGTGTGATCGACCCAACCTCTCGAAAGGTTTCCTGGCGGGCACCACGTCCGCAGCGTCGAATCCGCTGCGACCACTGGCGTTCTACCAGGCACATCGCATCGACCTGAAACTGGATGCGCCCGTCGCCTCGCTCGACACGATGAGCCGGCACCTGCAACTCGTGGACGGCAGTCGCTTTGCCTTCGATGCACTGCTGCTCGCCACCGGCGCGGAGCCGGTGCGGCTGGAGGTGCCGGGCGGAAATCTCGGACACGTGCATTATTTGCGCTCGCTGGCCGACAGCCGCGCACTTGTCGCCAGTGCGCTCACTGCAAAGCGAGCAGTGGTGATCGGCGCGAGCTTCATCGGTCTCGAGGTGGCAGCATCGCTGCGCGCTCGCAATATCGAGGTGCACGTGCTTGCAACGGACACCGTTCCCATGGGGAAAATCCTCGGACCGGACGTCGGAAACTTCATCCGCGGGCTCCACGAACGCCACGGCGTAACGTTCCATCTCGGCACCACAGCGATTTCCATAGACCCGAAGGGAGTCCAACTGAAGAATGGGGAGAATCTTCCTGCCGATCTTGTCGTTATCGGCATCGGCGTACGGCCGATGATCGCGCTCGCGGAGCAGGCGGGCCTCGCCATCGACCGCGGCATCACCGTCAACGAATACCTCGAGACGAGCGTCCCGGGCATCTTCGCGGCTGGCGACATTGCACGCTGGCCGGACCGGCTCACCGGCGAGCGCATCCGCGTTGAGCACTGGGTGGTCGCCGAACGCCAGGGACAGACCGCGGCACGCAACATGCTCGGTCGGCGCGAGCGGTTCGACGCCGTACCGTTCTTCTGGACCGAGCAGTACGATTTCGGCCTAGCTTATGTCGGTCACGCTGAGCGGTGGGATCAGGCCGAGATCGACGGCGAGCTCGATGATGAGACGCAGGACTGCACGGTCACCTATCGGCGCGGTGGCAAGAAGCTGGCCGTGGCCATCGTGCACCGGGATCTGGAGGGACTGCGTGCGGAAGTGGAGTTTGAGAAGACGATCGCCGCTACAGGCTGACGAGGCGCGGGTACGGTGCGCTGAAGGGAGCGCAACAGGCGGGCGCGACACGCGATGGCTGCACGATTCGAAATCAGGCGGGCTCTGGAATGAAATACAGGGACTACTACGGGGTCCTCGGGCTGCAAGGCAGCGCAACGCAGGACGAGGACCGACGCGCCTATCGCAAGCTCGCGCAAGTATCATCCGGACGTGAGCCAGCAGGCCGACGGCGAGGACGGGTCACCGGCCTTAAGGGTACGTTCTCCAAGGAGGAGAACGTCTTCAAGGTCTCGAATCCGCGCACCGACATCAAGGTGGTGGCAGACGGCTGGACCCATGCCGCCGTTCATGGGCTTGACGTCCTGGGCGGCGTTCACCCCGGCGCACGGTTTCAAGGTCATGCTGATGGGCGATTCCGTCCTTTGGGAAGACGAAATCAATCCCGCCGTGAGTGCAGCGCTCGATGCTGGCCTCGAAGTCACGCATAATCACTTCTTCTTCAATCAGCTGCATTGAAGGGGAGGGAACGCAGCCCACCAAGGTGATCACGGTCGGAATGATAGAGCGCAAAGCCGATTTTGCACCCGCATCCGGCCTGGGCTTGCTCATCCGCGACGCACGAACTGCTGCAACACTTACAGGCGGGGGTCTTGAATGAGCAGGTCGACCCGTTCGTCGGCGCTGCGGCGCGCTGTCGAGCGTGCGGAACGCGACATGGCATAAAGTCGTACGGCTTTCGGCAGGGCGAGGCTGCGAAGCCCGCGTTTTTACTCGTACTGCAGTGCATGCGGTTTCTGCTCGAGCGACAAACGCCCGCTTTCGCCGCTGGCACACGTGTTGCCGCAACGCGTATGTCCCCAGTGGAGCTGGCTCCAATGTCGGTACGCCAACGTGACGTCATATCGTTTGGCGCAGATCTTTCTGCGCGATGCGTTTCCGGGCGGGCGGCAACTTCCGAACTCGAGCGTCAAGGTTAAGGTTAAGGTTAAGGTGAGGATCGTAGGGCAGCGCCCGGATCAGGAAGCTCAGGGCGTGGCGATGGTGGTTGCATTGGTGACCGCGCCCTCTCGACGACCGCCACTGGGTGGTCCACCGGTCGCGTTGCAGAATGTCGCAGCACTTGGCGAAACTATGATTGGTTGTGCGTGTGGTGAGCAATTCGATGCCACATTTGTCGTCCGAGCTGTCGGCGTACTTCAGGGCTATCGAGAGCAGCAAATTGCGACACATCTCGTTGGGACCTTAGAGACCATTTCAAAAAGACCCCGAAGGGGGCTGCTTCCTCGGCTGTTAACCTTTGAGCACCTGAACAACTGGGACCAAAGGGATGGGCGCGCCGATCATTGACGACGAGTTATGGGCACTGATCGAACCGCTGCTTCTAGCGCCGAAGCCGCTTCGCAAAAAGTATCCGGGCCGCCTGCCGGTTTCGGACCTGGCTGTGTTGAACGGCATTCCGTTCGTGTTCAAGACCGGAATACGCTGGTGCGACCTGTCGGCCAAGTTGGGCTTTGGTTCAGGCCCGACCTGCTGGCGGCGTCTGCGCGACTGGCAGAAAGCGGGCGTGTGGGGCCGACTGCACGAGTTGCTGCTCGCGAAGCTACGCGAGGCGGGCGAACTCGATTTCTCACGAGCAGCCTTCGATTCATCGTCGGTGCGAGCTGTTGGGGCGGGCGAAAAACGGGTCCGAACCCCACGGATAGCGCGCGACCAGGTTCCAAGCACCACATCCTCGTCGACGCCAACGGAATCCCCGTCAGCGCGATCCTGACCGGCGCGAACCGAAACGACGTCACCCAACTGCTGCCGCTCATCGACGCGATTCCACCGATTCGCGGCGTGCGTGGCAGACCACTTCAGAAGCCCAAAGTCATCTACGCCGATCGCGGCTACGATTCCGAACTGCATCGTCAGAAGCTACGCGAGCGCGGCATCAAGCCAGTGATCGCCAAACGCCGAACCGGACACGGTAGCCGTCTCGGCAAGTTTCGCTGGGTGGTCGAACGCACTCATGCATGGCTCCACAATTTCCGTCGTCTTCGCATTCGCTTCGAGCGCCCGCGCTGACATTCACGAAGCATTCCCAAAACTTGGCTGTTCTCTCGTCTGCTGGAACATCTTCAGGCGTGCTGAGCAGTCTTTTTGAAATGGTCTCTTATTGATGCGTGCTCGCGCCAGCGGTTGCTCGAAGGCGGTTCTGCTTACGGCAGAACATCCAAGTTCCTTCGCGCGCTATGGGCTTCTCGCTCGCAGAGGCGGACGTGATCCCGAAACAAATGAAGCTATCAAAGGAGTTTCGGCGACGCTTTGGTGCGAGCACGCACTACATGTGTCGCCGATTAGATTGATTAGCCGGTTGGAGCTTTGGGGGGCACCGGAGCGAGTGGTTCCCCAAAGGTTTCGATTCGCGCCCAGAAATCGCTGCTGCTTTCAAGTATTACACCATCCGCATATTTTACATAATGCGTATCTAGCCTAGACAACAAAAAACCTAAACCTCAAGCACACAGTTGGTATCTTGGGGTTCGCTGTTGCAAGGGGGTTTACTGCCCAATATTGTATATAGCGGGATTCCAGCGGAGTTATCCACAGGGAAGCGTTGGCGTCTGTTGCGCAACGCTTGCACATCACTTCGTT
>NZ_BAAILO010000617.1:0-294 GCF_054589115.1 Cupriavidus sp. 8B
CGAGCGAGACTTGGTCCCGCATCGTCTTGGCCAAGGCCAAAGGCAAACGCTCAAGACTAAGCGCTTGCCTTTGACGACCAATCCAAGGTGCACATTGCAGTGCGAGGTAAGTGGTGGAGGATGACGGGATCGAACCGACGACCCCCTGCTTGCAAAGCAGGTGCTCTCCCAGCTGAGCTAATCCCCCCTTACTTCTCTGTCCGGAGGCTCAACATCGACTCACATCGTCGAACCACCATCCGTAACTTGGTGGGTCTGGTAGGACTTGAACCTACGACCCCCGCCTTATCAAGA
>NZ_BAAILO010000618.1:0-258 GCF_054589115.1 Cupriavidus sp. 8B
CATCTGGCGAAACAGCCGCTGGCACTGACGCACGCCCAGCTTGATGCCATAGCGCTGACGCAAGTGCTCCGACAGAACGGGCCCATCCCACAGGCCCGCTTCAAATCCGAAGTCGCGTGGTGTCTTACGCAGATCCGCTTCAATGCGAGCCCATTGCGACTTATCCAACGCACGCGGACGTCCAGGCCGTTCACCTTCCCGCAAGCCCTCGAAACCGCCACGCTCGAAACGTCGGACCCATCGCTGAACTGTCGTGGC
>NZ_BAAILO010000619.1:0-269 GCF_054589115.1 Cupriavidus sp. 8B
GTGACCGATCCAGTCTACGGTTTCCTGACCGACTACGGCGCCTGCATGGACGGCGGCGCCATCGACACCGCGTCGCTGATCCACCCCAAGGTGGAGGCCGAGATCGCCTTCGTGCTCAAGCATCCGCTCAAGGGGCCGGGTTGCCATATCGGCGACGTGCTGGCCGCCACCGACTTCGTGCTGCCGGCGGTGGAGGTGATCGACTCGCGCTACGAGAACTTCCGCTTCGACCTCAAGAGCGTGATCGCGGACAACACTTCGTCGGCCCG
>NZ_BAAILO010000620.1:0-3046 GCF_054589115.1 Cupriavidus sp. 8B
CAGGTGTGAGGCGTCCGCGGCGACCAGCCGAAAGCCATGCCAGCGCGGCAAATGGTTGGACACTTGCTGAAGCAGCCAGTCATTGAGGTGAGCAAAGACATCGCCGCTGAGTTTGCTGCGAGCCTGAGCGAAGGCTTGTTCACTGATGCACCGGCACAAAGTGTTCTGGCCGACGAGCTCGACGTGGACTGGAAAAACGTGCGGTCAATGCTGGCCCCGGCCGGCGATGCTTACCGCGATCCGGGCTTCGGTATTCAGATGACAGGCGGCTCTACCGCGCTGATGCATTCGTTTACGCAGTATCGCGAGCTCGGCGCGCGCGCTCGGGCGATGCTCGTGACTGCGGCGGCCAAACAATGGAATGTGGACCCCGCCAGCTGCGCCGCCGTGGAGGGGGTGGTCACATCGGGTACGCATCGCGCCACCTATGGTGAGCTCGCCAATGCGGCCATGAGTCTGCCGGTGCCGACGACCGTGGTATTGAAGGACCCGTCGCAGTTCCGCCTCATCGGCAAGCCAATGCCGCGCCTAGATGCCGCCTCGAAGCTGCGAGGCGACCCCGTGTTCGGCATCGATACCCGGCTCAAGGACATGGTTGTGGCCGTGGTCGCGCACCCGCCCCGCTTTGGTGGCAAGGTGAAGTCGTTCAACGCGGAAAAGGCGCGCGTGATCAAGGGCGTTGTCGACGTCATGCAGGTGCCCGCGGATCGCGGCGGCTCCGGCGTGGCGGTGGTCGCCAACGGATACTGGGCGGCCAAGCAGGGGCGTGACGCGCTGCAGATCGAATGGGAGGACACGGGCTCGAAGGTCAGCACGCAGGCGCTTTACGAGGAATACAGCAAGCTTGCGATGCAACCGGGCAAGATGGCGGTCCCGCTGGAGAGTGGCGACGTGCAGGCGGTCCTCGCGGGCGCTGCGCGCGTGATCGATGCCGAATATCGGCTGCCGTATCTCGCGCACGCGCGGATGGAACCGCTCAACTGTACCATGCAGGCCGAGATTAGCGGCAATATGGCGACCAGCGTCACGGTCTGGGTTGGCTCGCAATTTCAGACTGTCGATCAGGCGGCGATCGCCCAAACGTTGTCGCTGCCGGTCGAGACGGTGACGCTGAATACGATGATGGCCGGGGGTGGCTTCGGCCGGCGTGCCGTGCCGACGTCGGACTACCTGGTCGAATCGGCAGGCGTACTTCGCGAGTGGATTGCCAGAGGCCATGCCGAACCGCTCAAGGTCATGTGGAGTCGCGAAGACGATATCAAGGGCGGCTACTATCGCCCGCTACATGTCCACCGCGCACGCATCGGCTTCGACGAAAAGGGGCAGGTCGTAGGTTGGCAGCACGCGATCGTCGGCCAGTCGATCGTCATGGGAACCCCATTCGAGCCGGTTCTCGTGAAGAACGGCGTGGACTCGACCATGACCGAAGGCATCGTCGAGAACGAATACGCTCTGCCGATGCAGGTGACGGCTCATCACCCGAAGGTCGATGTCGCGGTGCTCTGGTGGCGCTCGGTGGGTAACACCGACACGAGCTTCGTCAAGGAGACGCTGATCGACGGGATCGCCACGGCCGCGAAGCAGGATCCCGTCGCTTGGCGCATGGCACGACTCGACACCACCAAGCATGTCCGACAACGCGCCGCCTTGCAGCTGGCCACGGACAAGGCCGGCTACGGCAAGCGCAATCCGAGGGGGCATGCGTGGGGCGTGGCCGTACACGAGTCGTTCGGGACGGTGGTTGCGTATGTCGTCGAAGTGTCCGTCGCCAAGGGTGAGGCGCGCGTGCACAACGTCACGGCCGGTGTCCACTGCAATCGCGTCGTCAATCCGCTGACTGCAGAAGCCCAGGTCCAGGGCGCATGCATCTTCGGCTTGTCGATGATTCGGCCCGGCTTCGCCATCGAGATGGAGAACGGAGTGGTTCGGAACAGCAATTTTCCGGACTATCCGCCACCGCGGATGCCGGATGCACCGCGCATCGACGTGTTTTTTGTGCCGTCCGAAGACGCACCGTCGGGACTGGGCGAGCCTGGCGTGCCGCCGATCGCCCCGGCGGTCGCCAATGCACTGTTCCGGCTGACGGGCAAGCGCCAGCGGCAGATGCCCTTCGTCGTCTGATCGTTCAGATGCAGAGAGGCATCACGTCCTCTCTGCCCCACAATTGATCGATAGCAGCAACCGTTCGGTTACTGTCCGCCCTGTATGACGCCCCCCGCACCTGATAGTGTTCCCTCAAAGGGCTTTGGCATCCTCGATAACGATGGATCTGTAACCGGCAATTAGCAATCTCGAATCGATACCAGCATGAGTATTGAGCCCCATAAGCTACTTATAATGCACTTCGAGAGTGAGGCACCGACCGCTCGTGGGTACTGACTACCGCGCGCCAGGATTCCCTATGCGGCTTGTCTGGTGTCGGTATCCGTAGGGGTGAGGCCTTATTCAAGCCGAGATGCACGTCATTTCGCAAGCCGGTGAGTGCGAAGCTGCGCATCCTAGCGTCGCTGGGTCAGACATGCTCGAAACTTGTCGCATCGGTCCCCGGCCGTCAGTTCATTCCGTCGCTTCCAGCTCTACTAGTGCGTCATTTCGCCGGATGCTGCTTGGCGACACGCCGTAGGCGCGTACAAAGGCCCGGCGCATACGATCGCGGTCCGCAAACCCTGTGTCCCGCGCCACGGTTTCCATCGGGTGACGACCTGACTCGAGCATGGTTCTGGCCGCTTCCAGCCGGAGCATCTCGACGGCCTTAGCCGGGGACTGCCCGGTCTCCTCGCGGAAGACACGGCTGAACTGCCGCGGCGACAGGCGCGCGGCATCCGCTAGCTCCTCCACCGTCAGCGCATTGCGCAGATTTTCCTTCGCGTAGATCAGCGCGCGTTTGACACGATCGCTGCGCGGCTCGAGTTCCAGCAATGCCGAAAATTGGGATTGCCCACCGGGGCGACGGTAATAGACGACCAGGCGTCGGGCCACGTTACGTGCCAGCGCCGCGCCGTGGTCGTGCTCGATGAGCGCCAGGGCAAGGTCCATCGCCGCAGAC
>NZ_BAAILO010000621.1:0-850 GCF_054589115.1 Cupriavidus sp. 8B
TGCATTGCGGCGTACGCCTTCTGCAGCACATAGATGGAGGTGGTGGGCAACTCGATCAGGCCGAGGCCCTTTATCTCCGGGACGCAAAAATACAGACTGGCGGAGAGGTTGCATTGTCGGCCCTGGTACTGCGGGCACTGGTGCGGATCGCACACGCCATCGGGAATGGCGTCGTCCTGTCGCAGGATGACCGTGCGCCCGCCAAACAGGCGCTTGGCACGCTGGGCGCGCTCATCCACTTCCGGCGCGGCGTACATCATGCAATGCCGCTTGCCGTCGGCGCCATACTCGGAGAAGTACTGCAGGCCTCGTGCGCCCCAGACCTTCAACTGGTTGGGCATGTTGGCCAGCCAGTCGTCGAAGGCGAAGATGACCGGGAAACGCCACAGCTTCAGGCCATCGCCACGATCCTCACCGAATTTCTGGAGGATCTCGTCGGCGGTGGCCGGATTGGTGAAGTCCGAACCGCGGCAGGTGAACCAGGCCGTGTTCTTGGGCACCAGTGCGTTACGGATCTTCGTCTTGCGCTCGATCTCTTCCCCGATCGCCTCGAACGAGGCGCCCTGAGCGAGCAGGGCGTCGTGGATCTTGACGGCCTGCTCGTTTTCCTTGGCCCTCTTGGTGAGGACCTTGATGCCCGGGCGAATCTTGCCAATGATGGGTGGCCGCTGGGGCCGTTCTTCTATGAGACTGCGGGGATGACCGAAGTCGGTGTAGCCAATGGCTCGTTGCATGATGCGTTGCTCCTGCGTTCAAGAAATTGAACGACGGCGACGCGGATGGACGCAGCATGCTCCCGAAGGCGCAGGGCTATGTCGGCCCCGCGCTGGGTCGTTACTTGGGAAAGGAA
>NZ_BAAILO010000622.1:0-561 GCF_054589115.1 Cupriavidus sp. 8B
AACGTGTGAGATGTCACTTTTCTTTACTCGTAAAGAAAAGTAACCAAAAGAAAGCGATCCTTGCAGGAGGCTGGCGTGGCGTCATTGGGGACCCCAGCGGTGTCGTCGTCAGGCCCCGGGTTTTAATTAACTCGTGCCGTTACCGATTTAAATGGCCACGATCCTTTTAATGACGCTGGTTTCGTGGTGAGGCCCCCGGTAGCAGCATCCCTGCCTATTCACCCATCTGCCGGTACCGGCGCAAAGCGCCACGATATATCACACCGTGATGGTTTCGTGGTGGGGTGGGCGCGGTGGTGAATCCCTCAAAACTATTCCGGCGGTGCCACCGCGCCCACGACGAAAACGGGACGCCTGCAACTTCGTGGCCGCCCGCGCCGCGAGCGACAGACGGCTTGAAGCAAGTGGTGACCGCTACCGGGGGGACCACCACGAATCTCTGGGCATTGGCAGGGTCGTGGTGATCTAAACCGAGCTTTGAGCACGCGGCGCGCATAATGCTTTGATTTCTCACGGTTATGCACGCGCGAGCGAGTCGATTACTGGGTACAGGCGACGGGG
>NZ_BAAILO010000623.1:0-59984 GCF_054589115.1 Cupriavidus sp. 8B
TGGCTGGCAGGCCTGCGCAGGGCGTAGCCCGAAGCGGGCCTGCCAGCCAGTCGACACTACCGACCGACAAACGGCGAACCAGGGGGCTCCTGCGATATGTGCCGATGCCTTGTCCATAGTCGGGAACTAACCAGTGCTTCGAAAGGAGCCTGCCATGGTCGTTCGCAACACCCTTTTGCCAAATGGGCAAAGAAGCGTCTTGCTGCTGGATGACGCTGGCGGACCTGTCCAGGTCGTCAATGACTACCTGCGACACCTTGCGGCGCGAAACTGTTCGCCAAATACGCTGATTGCCTATGCCCACGATCTGCAACACCTGTGGCGCTTCCTCACGCAACAGCGACTGAAGTGGCAAGAGTTTAGGGTGTGGCATACCGTCGAACTTCTTGGTTATCTGAGATCGCTACGGATTCCATTGTCGCCTCGCCGGCGTTCGATCGCCGAGGCGCTGACGATCGACGGAAGGGCAATGGCGCAACTGGCCCCGGCTACTGTCAACCGGATACTTGCAGCCGTCTCGTCGTTCTATGATTTCGCAATTCTCTCGGCCCAACTGGACAGCGCTAACCCGCTTGAGAAGACGCTTGATCACCAACAGCAGCGCGTGACCAGTAGGCATCGACCTTTCATGGACGGCGCGAGCCGTCAAAGGCCGTTGCGCAGGCGGGTGTCCGTAAAGACCGTGGACCGGTTGCCTCGCCCGATGTCCGATGAACAGATCGACGCGCTCTTCGGGGAGCTTCATTGCCAGCGTGACCGGGCAATTCTGCGATTGATGCTGGATGGTGGGTTACGACCAGGAGAGGCGTTGGGCCTGCATTTGGAAGACGTCCGGTACGGCCAGCGTCTCGTCATGGTGCGATATCGCAATGATCATCCGAAGGGCGTACGGGCTAAGTCTCGCTTCGAACGCGTTGTTGATCTGCACGATCCCACCACGCTGGAAATTGTAAACATGTACGTCATGACCGAAAGGCCGAACGACGGAGACAGTCCCTTCGTATTTCTCATCGGTGGCGCCGGGAGACGCCGGCTCGAACCACCCGGCTATCCTGCCTTGTTCAAGCTATTTATCAGGGCCTGTGAGCGAGCCAAAATTCGGGAGCCATGGGTAACGCCGCACAGCCTGCGCCACACCCATGCCACCCGTATGTGGGAGGCGGGGATGCGTGAGCTGACGCTCCAGAAGCGGCTCGGCCATGCATCCCCAGAGTCGACGCGCATCTACACCCGCATCTCCGATCGACAGGTCGTCGCCGATTATCGACAAGCGCTGGGCCTTGATGATGTCGAACCGGTGAGCGGCGTTCCGGTGACCACCTGAGCGATCTAGGATGATCGATGCCGCGACCAACAAACGTTGCAGCGAAACCGCTCGATACACCACATCGAGCTTGTTCGTATTGCTCCGAGTCTGAATATGCAGAGTTTGCCAATGCGCTGCCCGGGTCTCCCACCCGATGCCGCCGCAGGCTTAATGATATGCGCCGCTTCGTACGTCGCTGGCCAGACCTTCGAGCCTGGTTTGCGGAGCCCCTTGCCGTCCGCGTCGGCAGTGTGCCTGCGAGAAGGCAGTATGGGCTTGATGCCGAAATTTCCCACACCGGACGGCCGTTTCTTCTGTTCCTGGGGCTTCGCGGCTTGTTGCAGTTCGACTATCCATGGCTCTTCGCCAGCAGCCCACTGTACGTTCCGGAGATGGCGCGAGAAATGGGGCTGGATCTGGGCATCGACGCCCTTCGGAGTGATGCCCAGCGACTGGGTTTTGGCAAGTTTGGGATCGACGCGACGTTGCGCTGGACCGTGAGCCGGGTGATATTGCACACCGGGTGCATCGACGCCTCCACGTTCGGCGGTGAGCATATGCACGGACTTCGCGCAGGGATCGCGGCGTTCCTTGCCAGTCGCGACCTGCACGAGTTCTATCCGAGCGCCTCAGGCAACTTCGAGGCGTTTCGCAAGAGCTGGACATTGCGTGTGAATCAGCTTGAGTTGCTGCTGTTCCATCGAGGACAACTGGATGCACAGCCGAAGAAGTTCATGCGCAGCATTAAGGAACGAAAGCCCGTTGTGCCGCGCATGCAGGACGTGGTGGACCGCTGGCTCGTGGCGCGTAGCGCGACGGATCGTCCGCTAAGCGTGCAGAAGTTCGAGCTCGCGCTATATCGATTTATGGTGTGGCTGAACAATGAGCGGCCGGCGGTGGGGAGCTTTGCGCAGGTCACGCGAGACGATGTCCTGGAATATCTGGTGGCATTATCGACGCAGCCGAGCCCGCGAACGGGGCAGCCCTTGGGCACACTGGCTCGACGCGCGCATGTTTCCGCGCTGTCACAATTCTTTCGTAACACAGCCGCGTGGGAGTGGGATGACACCCCGGGGCGACCGTTGCTCGGCATCGGGGATCTGCCAAAGATGCCGGTACGAGTGCCACGATTTATTCCAGCAGATGAGCTTGCGCGTCTGATGGTTGCCGTCGGAAATCTGGAGTGTCCGTATCAACGTACTGCGTTGCTCATCGCTCGATGGACCGGGGCTAGAAAGGGAGAGATCCAGCGACTGTCGGTCGATTGCCTTGATAGCTATCCTGACGGCACGGCCCGTCTGCGCCTGCCAGCGGGCAAGACCTTCCGGGAACGCGTCGTGCCGTTGCATGAAGAAGCGGCAATTGAACTGAGGAAGTTGATCGCAGCACGGACTCAGGGACGCGAGCGTGCACTGACCGATGAACTGACGGGAACGCCAACGCGATACGTGTTCATGGCACACGGCAGACTGCTCTCATGCGCATACCTCTTCCAGGCTTCGTTGAAACGCGCCTGCGAAGTCGCCGGCACTGTCGACGAGAATGGGCGTCGGACCATTAGTCCTCATCGCTTCCGTCACACGGTCGGTACGCAACTGGCCGAACGCGGAGCGAAGCTGCATACGATCATGAGCATACTGGGGCATCGCAGTGCATCGATGTCGCTTGTCTATGCACAGATCAGTGATCGCGAGGTGTTGCGCGACTACAAGTCCGTTCTGGAACCCGGGGCGATCCTTGCAGGTCCCGCGGCGGAGCAACTCCGCAGCGGCACCTTGCCAAGGTCTTCGGTAGACTGGCTAAAGTGCAACTTCTTCAAGACCGAACTGGAACTCGGTCATTGCTTGCGCTTACCGGCCGAGGGGCCATGCGAGTGCGATATGTACTTGACGTGCGCGAAGTTCGTGACGACCCCTGCATACATGCCACGACTGAAAGAGCGCCGCAAGCTCGAAATGACGCTGGCTAAGGATGCACAGGCACGCGGTTGGCCCAAGGAACGAGAGCGGCATTTGTCCATCGCCAAACGCATCGCGCGACTTCTGATCGATTTGGGGGAGTCAGGCACGGGCTCAGACTGACGCGGATCCGGTTGGGACGAAACGCGCCTGACTTGAAAAAACGCGACTTGTCCATATAAATACGAACGTGGGCATGGCGCTATCGAAAATGCTCGGCTTTGATCTCTGCCCCCGCTTGCGCAACCTCTCGGAGCGCAAGCTGTATCTACCGCGGGGATGGATGGCCCCGGAAGGCGTCGCCCCAGTTGTCTGCCAGGACATATCGCTCAAGGCAATCCGTGACGGATGGGATGGTTTGCTGCGGCTGGCGGCATCGATCAAATCCGGACGTCTAAGCGCTATTTTCGCGTTGGAGCGATTCGGCAGCGCGGCACACGGTGACCCGATTCATCGCGCGGCCGACCATCTTGGCAAGCTGTTGCGCACGCTTTTCCTGTGTGATTACTTCAGCAATACCGGGTTTCGTCGTGAGCTGCATACACTACTGAACCGGGGCGAATCAGTTCACCAGCTCCAGCGTGCGATATACACCGGTAAGGTCGCGCCGGAGCGCGGACGGCGGCGCGACGAGATGATCGCGATCTCTGGCTCTCTGACGCTGTTGACGAACCTGGTGATCGCGTGGAACACGCAGCGCATGCAGGACACGGTCGAGCATTGGCGGCACAAGGGGCAACAGGTTGACGACGACTGGCTACGCCGTATGGGGCCGGCACATTTTTCCCATGTGAATTTCCGGGGAACGCTAAGCTTTCCGGTCCACCGGTACCAAGAGATGCTGCTCGAAGCGGCACCTTGGAGCGTGCGGCCGGCTCGTAAAGGCGGCCTTCCGGGAGGATGGGATGGAAATCAATACCGAGGCGGCGGACGAAGTGATCCTTGCGATGCTTTATTTGAATCTAACGGCTGCGGACGAGCCATCCATGTAGTGGAGGGTGAAAGCGCCAGATTCTGCATCAAGGGCGTGGCCGCGCGAAAACGGCTACCTCTCAAGCGATTGATTCTAAATGATAATTCCGTGCAAACCGCCAGATTTTGCACCAAAAGTACGATTACCCCGAGGGGGAAGTGTCGGATGGCATTTATCCACCGCGCGCGGGGACAAGCCGGTGGACAAGCCGCGCGGGGGTCGAGTGCCGACGGCTCCTGCGGATTTGACTAAAATTTAAGCAGCGAGGGCGGCCGCGTCCTCCCGCCGGCACGGATTCCCACAGTATGCGGGCTGCGCTGTCAGGCAGCGCCCGTCCCGCGCCTCGGCTACGCCGCCACGTCCTTGAACGACCGAATTCTGCGTACGGTCTCGGACATCGCTCTACCGTCGCGTCAAGTGCCGCGCGACGCGCCCGGCGCCGGGCCTTTCGCAAACCGATGCCCATTCCCGTTCGCTCACGCGCGGAAGCAACGCCTCGCACGGGGACAGCGTGCAATGCAGGCGACCGTCGCGCCAGACCATCTCGCTCGCACGAATCCCGGCCCAGAACAGCGCCAGATCCTTGTCGCCTGTGCACAGCATGAGGCGCTCGCGGGGGAACAATGCGAACATGCCGATCAGCAATTCCAGGGCGCGCAGATCGACCAGCGCGTTGTAGGCATCCCGCTCGCTATAGCTGGTCTTCCACTTCAGCAGGCGCTTGGCCGGGCTCTTGCCATTCGGCACCGCGACCGCGCTGAGCGCCGCGACGACGACCAGCGAGTCGCGGCGCAGGCCACAGTCGGTCGCCGTGGCAAGCACCAGGTCCCACATCTCGGATCGTCTGGCGACGCCGACCGGCACGTTCAGTTGCGGGGCGAGCCGACGCAGGAATTCGTTAGCGCGCGCCATGCCGGCCTGCGTGTCCTGCAGCAGGCCAAGGATGCCAGCGAGACTGTCGGTGCCCGCAGGCACCAGTTCGGCGTCGGGCAGCGCCGCCCGGATCCTGGCGCGCGCTTCCTCGAGTTGCTGCACCACAAGCTCGCGCGTCGGGGCCTGCCCGGTATTGCCTTCGAGCGCGAAGAGCAGAGGATTGATGCGCACGCGCTGCCCAGCGAACAGGTCGAGGAAGTCTTGGTCGGCGGGCTTCGTCTTGCGTCCATCGCGAAAGCGCCCGGCTAATTCGCTGATTGTGCAGCGATCCAGTAGCACGGTCATGTTGGCCCGCAGGGCCAGGCCGGCAGGCAGCCAGCCGCCCGGTACTAGACCAATGGTGCGAACCGAGAACGGGCTTTCGACGGTCATCTGACCGTCTGCCACTGACTCAACGTCGAACCCTGGAATGTTGCTCTGCAGAATCCGGGCATGGCGCCAGTTCAACGGAATCGTCAGCGGCTGGTTAAGCTTCACGTGGGCAAGGTCGGCATAATGGCGCGGCGCAAACTCGACGCCGACAATGGACGCGCCGCGCCCCGTCGCCGTGCCCGATTCGTCATGCTCCTCGTATCGCAGCAGCCAGCCAACGGTGGGGTCGATGTAATCGGCCGCGTCGTTGGGCGCGGTGGCAAACAGAGGACTGTCCATGCGTGGACTCCTGTTCTTGTTCGGGAGGTCAAACCAGACGAGGCGGAGTGCGCCTATCGCCGGCCAGTGCTGGCGAGTACATTCTAATGAACCTCGCCGACAGACGGTGCGTTCTACGTGACGGTGGGTCCGCACTCGAGGACAATAAGCCGTCCCGACTTCCCACGACTGCGCGCATGTTGCCTGTCCCGGTCCACCAGGAATTCCACCTGCTCTCGGCAATACCTACCTGGAGCTGGCAAACATTCTTATCGAAAAGCGGCGCGATGGTGAATGAGCCGTTGCTGCACCTGGCCATGGTACGGGCCACCCAGCTCGGTCCGACGCTTGGTGGCAACGGCTACAAAGCCGCGCATGCGACGGCGTCGGCCGCTTTAACGGTTTGCTTACCGCACGAGGATCGAAAGGGCTGGATTATGAGTCCTGAACTTGGGTTCGTTAAGGACTTCAACAAGACGAGCTTCTCGGGTACTCTCGGCGCGGGCCTGGCACTCTTACAGATGACAGCAGCTGGCTATATCTGGGGCGCACACTGGGAAGACTGCGGTGCGCCGACGACAGGCAAGCGACCAGACTTCGTCTTCTTTCGACCTGACTACTGTGGCAGCGTAGCCATCGTCAAGCCCGACACCATTCGCCGCGGCCCACTCACGCTGGGCCTCGCAAATCGCTTTCAGTCCGCTCATCCGTTGTCCCCGCTTTGCCTAGCATTGTACAAACAGTGTCCTTGCCGGCCGTCGCCAAGGAAATCGGCCATGCGGATGAGGTCGGACGGCCAAATTCGGACGTCCGACCAAGGTGACGGTTGACCGAAACGGACTTGAACGGCCGACCGGAAGCAGGCGAACGTCGCATCCAGCCAGGATCGTTCGCCGTCTACGTCGCCATGACCTGCGAGCAGGCTGCTCCGCTCACTCTGCGGTCATCCATGTTCGGCCGAAGTTGCTCCATTTTCGGTTTGTCGAGGTCCATTGCTGCCGTCCGTAGTAGCGAGATCGACATCGTTGCTCAAGCTTTGGAAAATCGCGCCGTTAGCACCGGCACGCAAGTTTTTATGAATCAGTCATGCAACGGTCGTTACTTGACAGGCATAATTGAAATGCTATTTAACAGAAACCTAAATTGAAGAATGGCGAGATGACGTCTTCACGCAGTGTAGCAACAGTCATGACCGCAAGCCTGGCTCGAGGTCCGGTTGCAGAGCCGCCGATAACGAGTAAGCAATTCTTGGACTCGTTTCTCGAATATGGTTGCTGGCTCCGACCGCTCGCAGCTTGGACTCATTTGCAGGCTTTTGAGCGTGAAAACGCACGCGAACTCGAGTCACTAGCGTCGCTTGGATCGTTTTATCAGTTGGCGGGGCAAGTCGTCGAAGACGCCCTCACGATGTTGGTCGCGTGGTCAATCTGGGGTACAGATAAGCAGCAGAGTCTTGCTGATATCGTCGAAAGACTTCAACTGCGCTTGTCTGTATCCTCTAAGTCCCCAATCGGTCCTGGCTATGTAGAAAGCATTCAACAAAAGATATTGAAAAGTAGCAAGCGCGTCGACGTCCATCCGAGAGAGTATTTGAGCGAACTCTTGACGCGAAGAGATGAGTTCCTTCCCGGATCTTTCGGGATCGCGTGGAAGCGCAATCCAAGCGTTAAATTAATTCCAAGGGATGTCCTGCCGCTGTGGCAAAACCTCGCTCGTTTTATAAAAGAAGGAGTCACTCCACTCTTGGATCCACGCGGGTCACTTTTAGCTGCTTGTTACAACAAAATAAAGCATGGTCCACAGATAATCGTCTGCGATCCGTTCGAGATTGCAAAGATCCGCGGGCTTGCAGCCGATCCGAAAGATTTAATGCTAAATAACTTGTCGATTCGACTTTTGCTGAGAGGGAGCCGCGTGCAAGAGACTAACGAAGAACTAGAGGAGGCTGAACGTATTTCTCCTTTCATTTTCGATGATGCAGATAATATGCGGCGATGGTTCTTCCAGCAGATCATTCATACCACCAGCCTCCTGCACTCATTGGGGACTTTTGTATTTAATACCAGTTACATCGACTCCAAACGACCGCTGTCCGTCTCAAGAACTGAGATTGTCGAAATAATCCAAAGTCAAGGTGACCACCTCAAGCGAACTTTCGGGGTTAACAAGCTATTTTAACCTATTAGGTAGACTAGTTCATCAAGTTGCCTCGGTCGGTGCAATTAACCTCTCGCTTGTTTTGACGGAATTCTCGCGTCATGGCGAGAGAAAATCGAACGGACTGCCACACGAACGCTGGCATAACACCGTCGACAATACACGTCGCAAGACGTCGCAGTTCGACGGTCGGATAGTCTCGCTTGTTGAACAGGCCTGCGGAAGATTGGCCGCAACCTGCTCCTTTTCCAACAGGTGGAGGGAATGCTCAAGTTCGTCGTGGCCAATGGGGCGGCCGAAGGCTATAGGGGCGAACTGCGGAAGCTACAGGAGGAGAAGCGCGCCGCCGTCAGCAAAAAGACGATGGGACAACTGATAGGCGACTTCGTCAACGGGCACCTCGGACCTGAAAGCTCAGGGCGAGAAGCGCCAACAGAACTTCGTGAAGTGTGGTTCTCCTTTCGCTTCAACGTGGAAGCGGGCGAGCCATTTTATGAGCAACGCAGGGCAGGGCTTGCTGACATCGTTGCGGAGCGGAACGAGCTGATTCATCACCTCCTCCCGAGATGGGACATAAAATCTCGGGATAGAACTCGCGAGGTTGCGGACTACCTTGACCAGCAACGCGAAAAGACACTCGCAGAACTCGAGGTGCTCAGAGGCATGGTCAAGGTCTTCGAAGATGGGCGTCGTGCCCAAGCAGAATTCGTGGCGTCGGAGGAAGGCTTGAGGGAGCTCAAGCTTGTCTTGCTCCAAAGCAGCAGACTCGTTAGTTTGCTGGTTGGGGTAATCGTCCTTTCCGTGAAAGTTGATACGGTTGAAGGGAAAATATTCCGTTGTATCACTGACTTGCGATAGTCCCGGAGTGGTATTTTTCCTATGCCGTAAGTCGTTGGTGGCATTGGAGATTTCGCATCTCAGCGTATCAATCTGCACTGAAAGCACGATCCCCCGGACTGGGATGGTTGGAGGAGTAGGGCGGAGCGGTTTCAACCTGGGCATAGCCGACGCCGGAATGACGAGGTGGCGGTGTGGGCGAGTGGCTCCTCATAGCCGGTCATGGCCGGTCTCGGTCGGGTGTCCACTGCGCAGGCGGCGGGCGGCCCCTCGAGCCATCCGAATTTTGGGATCCATACGCAATAGCGGGAGTTGAAGACCCGGCAAAGGCGAGGCCGAGCGCATTGCGAGGGAAGGACGGGTTGCAACGGAGAATTCACGAGCCTCCCTCGCTCCGCCCGTAGGGCTACAGGTGGTCGTACTCAAGTCGATATAGTCCTCGTAGAGGTCGCGGTAGAAGCACGCTCAAATTTCCTGCCGGCGCTCGGGGGGAAGTGGTGTCCGTTGGCTGTCGCAATCAATTGCGGTAGAAGTCGGTCGAACGGCGCATCTTGATCCGGGCACAGCTTCCCGGCTAGCGCCTTGGCTTTCTCTTCCGAAATTGTTTCGGAGTCACCGCCGTACAGGTAGCTGATCATGTAGCCGTCCAGCGCCTAAGGCAACCAGCTCCGTTCTGCCTTGTCACCGCCCGGCCGCTCGGTTCCATGCTCCGCACGCAGCACGTTCACCATCTGCATGACGCGACGCAAGTCCGGGTCTTTGGCTGAGTCCAACTAACCGGTTTTTGACCGCATTGTCAAACATCTCACCGCTCGCAGTTTTCCCGGTAATACTGGCCGAACATGGTCATGCCATTGAACTCGACATCCCCGTGTGACATTGCCACGAAGCGTTCATACTTAGGATGACCCCACTTATCGGTGTAGTTGACCGAACCACACAGCGCATTGTATTTGCCTCGGTATACCACCGGAAACGTGGCCGAGTCGTTCTTGACGTAGGGGGCGATCATCTTGAGCACGTCTGTTTTCATGGGTGGGCAGAATATCCTGTCGCCGCAGTCTTCTGCACCCGCTGGCCCCCGCAAGGCTGGGAGCGACTCCGTGGCACGGCTATCACTGTGCTGGGTCGGGTCGAAGGCCAGAAAAACAAACGTACCCATGATCACCCCGGCGAGGGGGACGTAAACCAGCACCCTGAGCGGGTTCATTGTTGGCATGATGTTCTCCCGGAGCGGTCATCTGGCGCAATCAATTGCGCTGAGATTCGGACTACTACACCCCGGCAAATGGGAGGGCTCCGACCTCCGAGCGGATTGCGCATCGGCATCCACGGCTCGCTGCGCCAAACGATGCCAAGGTCCGCAAGGTTCCTATAGCTCGCGCCGCGCAATGGTATTAGCCTTCTACCACTTTATCGATGTCGCACCGCCCCTTCGCCGTCTGGCTGTGGATGAATCCCATGTCGAAGTTGCGGAATATCCTTGTTTTCCCAGCCTCGATGCGCTCATAGATTGTTCGGGTGTTTTGGTCAATCTTCGTCAGACTTGGGCCGTAAAGCTCGCAGGTGACGGTGATGTCCTTGATTGCCCACGGGAGGTCGTTTTTGATCGTGAAATCCACCTGCAGGACGGTGTCAAACGCGACCTTTCTGTACGTTTTTTTGACAATCGAGACGAAGTCCTTCGGACGTGTCCGTTGGCGCTCCAGCAAGCTGGCCGCAGCCCTCCGCTGGAAATCCTCCCTTACGAGACGATCTGCCTTTTCCACAACTGCTTTGTCAGTTGGATCAAGTTCGGCCAGCTGCCGGTATACGATGACCTCGCGCTCACGGCTAAGGTTGCCGCGCGCCGCCTCAGTCCTCAATTCGGCGATCTCCACGACGCGCTTGCGTTCCTCCTCTACGGCTCGGCTCGCCATCAGCGCGGCATACCCGGCTGGATCCAGCTCTTTCAATTCGGGCTCGTATTCCTGTGAATTCGCAGTCTTGAGCTCGGTCAGGTAGGCTGAGGGATCGGTCGCGCGAAGCGCGACTAGGCGACTTTGCTTTTCCGCTGCCGCGCGTTCCGCCTGTTCCTGTCGTAACCATGGTTGCGTGGTAATGACCGCCAAAGACGCAACCGCAAACATGGCCGTGACGGTCTTCCAGTGGTTACCGAGCCACGAGTGCATGAGGGACCGAAAAATTAAGGCGACGGCTGTGATGGCGACCAGAAGCAGATAGATCGGGTTTACCTGCGCCAAGATCTTGTAGAGGACAAACCAGATCCAGATAACGGCAACGACAAGCGGCACCCCCTTAAGAACCCGGTGAGTTGACTGTGTTCCGCTTGAATCAGTCATCTTCTCCATGTGTCCCCCCCGGTCCACAATACGGTGTGTGACGTAGCGATGCAGGTGCGTACATCACCATTGTCAGATGCGGAACACATGGGATGCAATCATCCAGACGGCCGATAAGCTGCCTGCCGTAGGAATGGTGGCGTCTCTGGGGGGGGCGCATCAGAGGGGGCGGTGCGATCAGCCAGCCGGCGTTGAATGCGCTATTGCAGCCACGCGGCTGAGGACAACGTTGTCCTCAATTGAATGCGGAATTGTAGCGCTTCAGTTGCTCCCAAACGAACCCAATGGGCGCTGGGCTCTTGGGGCTACCCGGACAAGATAGGCCTCAACAAGCCTTATAGGCGGCGTGAGGCCGTCGAGGCTTGGTGCGATCCGGTCGTAAGCGATTGGATACAAACCGCACCCCGCGGCCGCGGTGAGCTGGCTTGCTGAGGGGCGTGCAGTTAGTTTTTCTCACGCGCTGCAAAAAACTGCTCGTACTTTCTTGTTCGCTCCAACTCTGCCGGACTCATATAGCGCTCAATCTCTCTCTGCCACGCGCGAGCGACGCCAAAGCCAGCCAACTCGGCATCGAACGCCGTGGAGTGAGCCACTGAGTACTCCCGTCCCTTGCGGAAACACTCGACCTTGATCTGATATGCCGCCAGGAGCAATGCCCGATATCGTCCAGGATTCCCAGATCGGACAGGCATGGCACACACGGGAGGCCCGAAAACACCTTGTGCCCACATAGCAGGCAGAAGGTAAGGGCCCACGCCGATAGGAATGATCTGTTCGCGGTACACCGCGCCCTGGATGTCCGACGCCGGCGCGCCCATTCCTGCGTAATAGGCGGCGGCTAGTCCGATATAGGTATACGTCGGATCCAAGAACTTTTCCTCTTTGGCTCGCTGAGCCAGATCCGTCCAGATCTTAACGGCCGCCTCTGCGTCCCCCGGCTGACGTGACGCCTTCGAGAACATAAGCCAGGCGCGAAACTCGTCGGACTTGTCCCCAGGATACTTTTCGAGCAGGGCGATCGCTTTGCTTTCGTCGGCCGGACCGCCAAATCCCCAGAAATAGTATTCCGCGAGAGTGGCCGCTACGTCTGCTAGATAGGTTTGATGTTCTCGGTCCGGATGCTCCAGCGCCGATTCAAGCGTGATCCGAGCCAGCGCTGGATTGTCCGGGAAATTCGGCGTGCCTTTCTCGTAGAGCAGAGCGAGTCGATGCTGCCCAAAGATACTATTGCTCTTTTTAAACGCTTCTTCCGCCAGATCGCCTCGCCGACCGCCGTCCTTCGACGTGTAGTACATGCCAATGTCAAAATACGCATCGTTGACACCCTTGGCCGCCGCTTGCTCGAGCAACGCGAGACCAGTCTTGGCATCCTTCGCCACAATATTGCCGTCAACGAGCAGTCTTCCGTGCTGGAAGTACGCCATCGCGTAGTCGTGGGATTCGGCCTCCTTGTACAACGTCAGGCCTTTCTCGACATCCTTGGGGACACCCCTACCGTTGAGATACATGTCCCCTAGGTAGTACAGGACAGCTCCGTTCCCATGGCTCCCCTCGAACGCAATTCTTGCCGCTCGATAATCCTTCTTCTTGTAGGCCTCGATGCCCTCATCCACCTTGGATTGGCACCCGGAGATGAGCGCTACAATGACAATAAGCCCTAGTACTCGCATGGCTTTCCTCTTAATACCCTTGTTATGCCTGGGCGCTTTGTTGAGGCCGACACCTCACTTTATCGCGGGCATTGACGTAGCCACACAGCGCTCGCTCTCCCTTGACGACAGACCCATAAAAGACTTTTCGGAACTGCGCGGCGCGTGGTGGCGTCGACTGTGAGATCGGGGCGGTGACCGGGGGCGCGCCGGTTGCCCGCACCAGCGAGTACAGCCCGACCCCACTTAATGCCACTACCATTCCTACAACTGTCGCTACCTGAGGACATTGTTGCTATCCACACCGTAGCGAAATCCGCCAGATGGATGATCCATCTCACGTGGCGTTGCAAATATGGCAGACAAATAAGGGCCGGGCGATGCGGCCACCCAACTAAGGGAGGGTATGGACATCTCGCCACGGACGCCTATAAAGGAAGCCCTAAGCCCCATCTGATTCCTGTCTGCAGGGAAAGGGGACACTGGTCGGCACACTGTGTTCAATCGGCATGCACAAGTCACCGAGAGCTCCCGCCCCCCTGAGCCAAATCGTCGATGTACCAACGTCGATGGAACTTGTGAACGTCTTCCATCTGTTTGCTCACCACACCAAGCCAGCCACCGGTCCAAGTCCCGAATGCTGGCGAACCGTCTAGGTTGACAACATGCTCAGGCATCGTCCGGATCGTGTAGATCGGGTTTTGCTCGCCAAATTCCACGCCAAGTGTGTGGAAGTAGGCGCCATCCAGTTCAAACTTCTCGACGCCCCCGTGTGCAAGCCTAATGGTCTTGAAACTGCGATCTTTCACTGCGGCCGCAAACTGAAGTAGTACACGCGTGACATCGGCCGCCGACTTGTCACCACGGACTTCGCGCAGATCGAACTCGATTTCCGACGGGTTGACTAGGTATTGATAGTGGACGCGCACCGAGATCCCCTCATTCCTGCCGTCTATGCTCATGGCGCTAGAAAGCGGGCGAGCCAGCGTGAAATAGTTCGCGGTCACCACCAACACGGCAACCCCAGCGACAGCCGCAACAATCGACAGTAGCTTCTTATCTTTGGTTTGCATTTGGTGCTCGGTGCAATAGGGAGACATGGGGTATGACTGCAATGCGTTAGAGGCCTGCCTGCTCCTTCGCCTTCATATCCTTCACGCATTGCGAGAAGTTCGTGAACTCATAGTTAAGTGTCACTTGGACTTGGTCCCGCTGATCTGCCTTTGTGCTGATGGCGATTGACTCGATGTCAGCGGGCAGCTTTGCACCTGAAGATCGGAGCCAATAGTAGGCATAGACCCGCTCTTGTTTGCGTAGCGCGGTCACCCACTCCTGTGGCTCCTTCCAGATTGACCCGGCCATCAGAAAATCACTCTTCTTTGGCTTGCCGTAACGCGCCTCGAGTTCATTGGCAAGGGTGTCTATGCGTTGCCTCGCCGCGAAGCCACCGGAGTCCGTCTGCAGATTGGTTACGATGCCGGCAACCTTGCAAAGGCCAGGGCTCCCAAATACCAGCCCATACCCTTCGAACAACGGATATGGCTTCGGAACAGTTTCCAGAATCATGCTGTCGTCCGCTTCCTGCAAGACACTCAGGGCAGCACGTACTTCTGCCTTGGTTAGCCCCATCCGGAGGCCAAATGGACCGTCCCATGACGGCTGAGTCGCTTGCCTCACTTGCCCCGGAGATTGGATCGCGGGCGAGGTTTGTGCGCCCTCCGCAGTCCGGGGCGGGGCCGTAGAACTGGCCGCAGCAATTGTTTCCCGTTGATGGCAGCCGAGGACGGCTAGTGAGAGACAGAAGGCCGTAGCAATTGATTTCATGCGGAGCTCCGTGCGGTGGTGGCCGTCAGTGCGAGCTTCCGACTGGCATGCGAGAGCACCCGCAAGCAGAACTGACCTCATAACCCCCTCCCCGATCTTTGTCTTGTTTTCCCGGAAGCCTAGTCGCAAGAAGGCTTCTCGTCATATCAGCCAAATGGCTTACCCCTGTCTCCCCCCTGAATGATGCCCTTGAAAGTCGAACCCCAGTGTTGTTACGGTCACGGCGCGATGGAAGCAACCCGTTGAGAGCCTACCCGGAAATCGACAAGCATTCCACGTCGTCAATGCGGAGATGCTTACAGTCGCCCCGTTCGCCGACGGTGGGCATGGCTGCATTTTTCTTGTTGTTCGTCACCCACCTTCTCAAATCCGTTGATGCGCGCAATAGCCTTGCATCCGCTAGCTCGGGGGAGATGACGAACGGTAGCTAATGGTCCTTGCCCCAAAACGGAGGGTATGCAGCCAGCGGGCGCCCCGTTAGAATGTTCGGCTTCAACCCTTGCCAACTTTCGTTGGCAAAAGCGAGCGCCTGGTGTTTGCCTACCATGGATTCACGGCCGCGCCCTTAGGGTGCTCCCATTGCCGTCCTTTCCCTGTCTACAAGACGTCGTTAGTGGATGAGGCGTTCGCGCACCGAGCTTTGGGGCGTGTCTGATGGCCTACTACGGATACGGAAGGGGCCGGCGCAGCCGCTATCGGGGATGGAGCGGGCGCTCGGTCGGGCCCCCGAAGTATCAAGAGCTGGCCAGGCTCTTCGGGGCCGCAGTGGGCTCGATACGCGGCGCATTCCTAACGCTCGACGAGGAGGCCGTCGACGAGCTGCTATTTGATTACGGCGAGATTCACGGCGACGCCGCGGAGCGCTACGCGCGCAAGGCCTACCCAAAATGGCGCAGCGGCGAGACGGGGCTCTCAGGCCAGACCATGGAGCGCCTGGTCTCCCTGGTCCCGCCCTATCTCTCCCCTGAGCAGCGCTTCGAGATCATGCGAGCGGTAGTTGAGAAGCACCGCCCAGGAACGCCCTACCTCAGTGTTCACGTCGACCCCAAGAAGCCCGAGGAGGGGTTCGCGAAGATCGACGCCGCCCTCGACGCGATGCGCAAGGAGGACCTGCTCGCCCACGTCCCGGAGAACGTCCTCTCCGCCGCCAACTGGCTCTGCGATAACGACATGACTGCAGCCCGAGCCCTGCTCGCGGCCTCCGAGGGCAAGGAGAATGAGACCCTCAGGACGAGCGCGATCCGGGAGGTCGCGCTCCTCAAGCGGACGATTCGCGCCGGCCAGGTCCAGCGGGCCTCATACTCCGTCCGGATGCCGGCTGGAAACCTCTCAGTGTCCGTCCACAAGACGTCGAGCTGCTTTGTTGCCACCGCCTGCTTCGGCGCCGAGGCGCAGGAGACCGAGACGTTCCGTCGATGGCGCGACAGCGCGCTCATCGGGTCGGAGCCGGGCAGGCGCTTCATTGCGTGGTATTACCGCAACGGTCCAGCCCTGGCCCGCCTCGCCGAGGCCATGCCAGGCGGGCTCCCGGTCGTCCGCTGGTTGCTGCGCCGCTTCGCGGGCCACCTCGAGCGGCGGGAGGCCCGCGGCGCTGGCCGCGCGGCTGCCCGCTGTGGAAGAATGCGGGGGGAATAGCGAGCGCGGCACGAGATTCAGCGCCACTAGGGCGCCAGGCTGGGCAACGGGAGAAAGACCCATGGCAGAAGAACGGAAGCAAAATCAGGGTGGCGGCAATGGCCAGATCGTGTCGACCGGGCCTGGCGACTCGCGGGTGGTGCAACTGCGCGATGGAGGGCTGCAGCCGGGGCAATTGATCGACGTGGCCCTCTCCAACCTGACCCAAAGCCAGGCGCAAGCTCTGATGGGGAAGGCTGCCGACGCGGCCCTTCAGCTCGAGGTGAAGGCCCGCGAACAGAACCTGGACTATGTCGCGGGGAAGAAGGCGCTCGAAGACCACATCGAGGCTTTCGACATGCTCGACAAGCGCGGCCATCTGACCCGGCAGAACGTGACGTCGGACATCAAGACCGGCGCAGGCAACATGCGGGTGGAGAGCAAGTCGGGCGCGACCTGCTTCGTCGCCACGGCCGCATACGGCGGCGCCGACCACCCGGATGTGCGGTTCTTGCGGGCGTTCCGCGATGGCTGGCTGCAGCATCGCAAATTCGGCCGGGCCTTCATCGAATGGTATTGGCGGGTCGGGCCGAAGCTGGCGCGGGTCGTTGCCTCGCGCGAGCAGCTGCGGCGCGCGTCGCGGGCGGCCTTGCGCCTGCTCGTGCGCGGGCTGCGCTTGTGCTGGCGGGATCCAGCCAGCCGCGGCTGACTCCGGCGAGGGCATTCAACTATCGCCCACCCCATGGCAAGGCCCGAAATCTCTTCACTGGGTCGCGCTGCTGCACTCAAGTGCAAACAGGCTGATTGGCCGTTTGCCGACCACACATCGCTTGGTTGCCGCCCCAACCAACAGCGCAACAGGGCTGGCTCAACCTGACTCGAGGAGCCGCGACTCAAACCACTGACTCTGAAGGGGAACTATGAAGATATCCGCGATTCTTGAAAAGAATGATGAGAAGCAGCTTTTTGTTCCCGCATTTCAGCGCGAATATGTTTGGAAGCGCGACGATGCCAAGCAGCTAATTGATTCACTGATCAAAGAATACCCAACGGGGACAATGCTTACATGGGAAACCGACAAGCCGCCAGAACTGAAGGGGACGCATAGATACCATGAGAAGCAGGGTGCGGTTCGTATCCTATTGGATGGCCAGCAGGGTGTGACAACGCTTTACATGTTGATCAAGGGCGAAATTCCGCCCTACTACACGCACACCGAAATTATGAATGACACCCGCGGACTACATGTGAATCTGGAGTCCCTGGAGCTCTCCTACTACATGAAGACGCGGATGGAGAATAATCCGCTCTGGCAAAACATTACCGATGTGTTTCAGCGAAAGATTCGTGCAAGGGATGTCATTAGATCTCTAGTCTAGTCTAGCGGAGCGTGGCGAAACCGTGTCGCGCGAACGAGAGGACAAGATCGACGACAACACGCGTGCAATCGAAAATATTCTTTCTCGTGAGTTCCCTGAGCAAACAATTCCCGTTAGGGCTAGCGTTCGTGAGGCGATCGATATCTTCTATAAGGTAAATGCTAGCGGAGTCGCTCTTACGGACGCCGAACTGGCCCTTGCACAGATTTCCGGATATTGGCCACAGGCGCGCGACCGCGGCGCGCGTCAAGGTAGATGTCGCCTCATTCATGCAGCCAAACGCTGGTTTTCGGCGCCCGGCTTGATACTGGTGGGCACGGCAATCTCGCGCTCCGGATTGAGCGTGACCGTGTCGATTGGCGACCAGTCTCGAGTCTGGCGTGACCAGCGACGCGGGTTGCGCTCACGGGCCTGGGCGTACAGCTCATGGCGCGCGGCGAGAATCGTGTCATCTTGTCCGGCGTGGCGCTGTGCCGGGCTCACATAGCGGATGCCGCTGTGCCGATGCTCATGGTTGTACCAGTGCACGAATTGCGCCGCCCAGGTGCGCGCCGCAGTCAGATCCGCGAAGCCCGTAAAGGGGAACTCCGGTCGGTACTTGGCGGTGCGGAAGAGGCTCTCCACGAAGGCATTATCGTCACTCACTCGTGGACGCGAATACGAAGGCTTGACGCCCAGCCAGTGCAACATCGCCAGCACCGTGGTGGCCTTGAGCGTGGCGCCGTTGTCACCATGCAGCACCGGCTTGGCCGCCATGGCGTGAATACCCTCGGCCAGCGCCGTGCGCTTGACCAGATGCGCCGCGTGGTTGGCGTCGTCCCGATCGTGGACCTCGAAGCCCACGATCTTGCGACTGTACACGTCCAGGATGAGGTACAGATAAAATCAGCGCCCGGCGACCTCGGCCGGCAAATAGGTCATGTCCCAGCACCACAGTTGGCGTGGCCCCGTGGCCACGTGCGTGGTGGGTGGGCGGCTTTGGCGCGGTGCCTTGGCGCGTCCTCGATGTCGGGTCTGCCCATGGGCGCGCAGCACCCGACCGAAGCTCGATTCGCTGGCCAGGTAGACACCCTCATCGGCCAACATGGGCACGATGCGCGCCGGCGGCATGTCGGCGAAGCGCGGCTCGTTGGCAACAGCCAGAATGCGTTCGCGCTCCTCGTTGCTCAGCGCATGCGCGGGCGTGGGCCGCTCGGCCCCGGGGCGGCGGTCGCCGACCACCAAGCCATCGTGGGCCTTCCAGCGTTGCAGCGTGCGCACGGTTATGCCAGCTACCTCGCAGGCCAGGCGCAGGCGAGCACCGCCTGCGTGAGCGGTTTCGATATGGCGGACCATCGTTTGGCGATCTTCCAGGCCGATCATGCGTCCTCGTCCTTGTCCTTCGGGAAGATCCCCTCGAGCTTTTTTGAGAGTATCAACAGGGCGGCGGCTTCGGCCAGGGCCTTCTCCTTGCGGCGCAGCTCGCGCTCGAGTTCCTTGATGCGGCGCCGATCGGCCTTTGTCTCACGATGGGTGGCGCGCGCATCCTCGGGCTCAGCCAGCGCCTGCGTGGCGGCAGTGCGCCACTGCTCCAACTCCTGCGGATACACACCGTTCTCACGGCACCAGGCGTTCTTGCTGGCCTCGTCCATCGCAGCCGTCGCCAGCACCGCCTCAAACCGGGCCGACGCTGTCCATGCCCGCTCGCGAGCGGGCATGGACATAGCGTCCACACGCCAGCGCTCAAGCGTGGCCACTGCCACACCCAATTCCCTTGAAACCACTTCCACCGCCGCACTCTCTGGCGGTAACAACCGTGCTACCGCCCGGTCCTAGCGGGTAAGAGAGCAACGTCTCCGCTGCTCCCTCCCCAAAGAACCGCACAAGCGACTTTCACCGCATACGGCTCAAGCACAGCTAAAGCATCAACTTGGTGATGCCGGGCTTGTCGTCCTGCACAGACCCTTCGCATTCGTCATATCGTTGGTCCATCCCATCCCATCGCTGAGATGAGGGCGCTGAACTGCCATGAGGCAGCCTCTCCCAAGCTTCCCCCACGTCGAACCTCAGATACTGGTTTGCGACAGCCACACTTCGCGGAAGTCTGCACCCTTTCAGGTCGGGGCAAAGTTTGAACCCCTATGCAGGCCATTACAGCATGCCTTTCGCTTTCTCCGCGTTCTCTTACCCGCTCCCCCATCAGCTTCCCTTGCGGGGCACCTGCTACGGATCCGATTTACCGAATCCGTGGCGGGAAATCGGGCTTACCACGTTCCCATCCCTACCGACTCGCATTACTCCGCGAGCCTATCCATTTAGCACCCGTCTATTCTCCGATGGCACCTCGACGACGTATTCCCAAATTCAAGGGGAACAACCGGCCACCCACCATTTTGGTTAGAGCCTAACAGCAGCTTTGGCTCTTTGGACATCACGAAGATTCTGACGACGGTTCACTTACGTTGTGCTTGTGGAACTTGCCTAGCCTTCACACCGCGCGGCTGCTGGCAGTGTCAGTCATCCTTGTCACCAAGGAAACCGTCATCCGAGAAGTACATTGTCCCCAAAGCTTCATACCCGATGGTTACCCGTCGCGCATGTCTGGGTAGGCAACTACTGGTCGTACAGCAGGTCACGGCGTCATTCTCATACCGCGAATAACTGTGACAAGGCAAGAATGAGCTTTGCCACCCTCTACTACATACCGCTTGACGCGCGGCGGACGACGACACGTGTCGCACTGAATTCTTGTCCGTAACGAGCCACTTCTATCTCTTATCGCCCCCAGGGTTCAAATTCTAACGAGGCGACATCTATTCTGCCGCGGGGGGGTTTGTCGCCTTCATGTGAGTTCTCCCGGCCAGCGTGACGGCTAGCCTGGAAAAATCATACGGATTATGCCGACTCAACAATCACACGAGGACATGACCGGCGCCATCTGCGCCCATGACGCGGCATAATCCAGGAGTCGGCATAACGTTATAGAGCGCGACGTGAGACCCTTGGCAACAGCGAGGCATGGCTATTTGCAGACACGGTCGCCGGCGCGAAAGCCAGTGCCGTGATCGTTGGCCGCGAAGGTTGAGGCGACTCTGCAGGAGAGCCCTTTCTCAATCTCGGGGTCGCGCGCTCGGCACGCGCGAACTAGCTCGGCGCATAGGCCCATAGGTAGGGCGGCCTCCCTCCCCAATCCCGCGCCAGAGATAAATATTATGCAGAGGAGAGTTAAACGTTGCGCAATTGCACTTTGACTGCCATCTTCTACGATGCACTCATTGCCCGGAGTGCCTGTACGCGCTTCCCCGCGCAAGATGTGTAAAGAAGAAGAACGATACCGGGAGCGCCTGCGATGAAGACAGGCTTGGGAGCGACAGTTGTTACGACATCTGGCGATCAGGAGCGCCAGCGCGCGATCGCGGGGTCGATATCACTACCCAAGGGTGGAGGCGCGATCTGGGGGATTGGCGAGAAATTTGCGGCCAACCCCGTCACCGCCTCGATATCGGTTCCAAGCGCAGCCAGTCCGGGCCGCTCGGACCTTAGCCCCCGGCTTGCATTCTCCCATGACTCGAGCGCGGGCAACAGCCCATTCGGCTTCGGATGGAGTCTCTCCCTTCCATCAATCACCTGCAAGACCGACAAGGGCTTCCCTCGGTATCAGGATGGCGAGGACTCCGACGTCCTTCTTCTGTCTTGCGCCGAAGACCTGGTGCCGATGTACCGACTGGACCCAGACGGAACTTGGACGGGACTCCATCAGCGCTTCAAGCTTGACCGCGTCGATTTCTGGGTGCGGGACGCCGCCGGCCGCGTCGTTATCCGCGAAAACGAACTTGATGGCTACTGCATCCGCCGCTATGGCCCCCCCATCGAAGGCCTCTTTGCCCGGATTGAGCGATGGACGTATGTGGTGAATTCAGCGGATGTCCACTGGCCCGTGGCCGGTGATGCCAATTTGGCGATGCCCTACTTGGATTGGGGGATCACAGATGATAGCGACCCATTAACCTCGGATTTCATGGGAGGCGACGGAGACAAGGCACAAAACCAGCGCGTGACTACCGGGCCGTTCGCATTTTCTACAGATCAATTTCTTGTTCAAATCGGGGAAGATCACACCGGTGACTCCGGGCTTTGTCGCGACTTCCGTGATGACGCGAATTCATATCAACCAACGCCGACACGCGTAGGATCTGACTTGACGGCTACGCTCTATTCGTCAAGTCAAAAAAACTGGAAGGTCTTTTCAGAAGGTAATTTGCACAGCCCAGTTCATCGTTGGATGGGTGGAAATATGGCTGATGCCGCATCACCAAATCATCCAATTTACTTTCTGCACCATTGCTACATCGACTTGCTTTGGGAATGCTGGAAACAGCAACATTCGGCCACAGACGCTTACCTTCCCACGGCTGGTCAGCCTGGCTATCTTGCTTCCCAACTAGTCTTCGACGCGCCAGGCAAGCTTTCGCCGTGGCCGGGAATATGGATGGTAGCAGTGACGATCTCGACAACCAATTTAGATGATTCTTACGGATAACCTGGCTCAGTACTATAAGTATATTGAAGGCGCACTCGTGATTTATTTGCAAATCAACCATAAGTACAATCTAGCGAGTAAAAGTGTTTGAGCCGGCAGTAAGTTGGTGAGTGAGGTTGACGTATTTTCACCTCGAACATGGGATAACCTTGCGTGCGGTAAAGAACCGATGCCGTTATAATTACAGATCGACGATTGGTGGCATCGTCTTTGAAAATGATGGGGTCATTGTTTCGAATTTAGTTTGTTTTTGCCTGATCGCAACGGCGGTGATTTTGTTTTAGTTGAACAAAGTGTGAATCATAGAAATTCATGTTTATTTTTGTCGTCCTTATCGTTAAGTCCACTCAAAGGAAGGCCATTCGCATAAACATTTCGCTTTTGGCTTTACAATTTACGAACTAAATATGGGGTGTATCGATATGCTACGAAATAAATATAGGTGTCTTTCGATCGTGCCGGTCGCTACTTTTCTGCTTTCTGGATGCCCAAGCATGAAGGCCACATCCAGTTTAGGCGGGGATTATCAAAAAGCCAATCAAGCAGCGGTTGATTCTGTGGCATCCGAGGCAAAGGAGGTAAAGAGGGTGCGCCGGATTGGTGCCGTTGTGGCATATATAAACAATCCAACACTGCCTATAACTGATAATATAAATGCGGAAAAAAAGCCAGGCAGTTTTATAAACTTCGTCTGTGCTGGCGCAGATGATTTTGAGATAACAATGGCGGGGCTGAGTTATACGACTGACTATGCCAAGACAGTAAAGTCCATTACAGATTCACCAGAAGATTCAATATCCGGATATATTGCGGCACTCTCTGAACTAAAAGGTAAAGGCAAACCGCTCTCACCGCCGGAGGTCAAGAAAAATCAATTCGAGTCGTGCCGTCAAAGTGTTGAGGGTGACCTTCCGCCCAAAGGGATTACCGCCGTTACTGCTCGAAAGGAGTCGATAGCTGTAGCGATCGCCGCCGTAACTGCGCTGCAGGCGCTTCTGGAGACTCTCAATAAGCTTGCCAAGGATGGATTGAAAATGGCGACAGAGGCGGAGCAGAAAGCAACATTAAAGGAGTTTATCAAAAACAATCGAGAAGCGTACTCCAGGGTTTTGTCCGAGGATCTAAGTAGCGATGAATTGGCTCATGCATTCGAGAGGCGCAGGCAGATAGCAATTGCAATTCCATATTATGAATTTATTGATATGATGAGATTGTCATCGGTAATAGATCGTGTCGCAATATTGAGATATGCGGAGCGTATTAATCAGGATCTTTCCGAGTATGATGCATTGAGAAATCAAAATCCTCCCGCGCAGCTTGTAACCCAGTTCAAAGTGATTAATGAAAAGCTTGATGACTATGCGAACGGTAAGATTTCAATCGCAGATCTAAGGCAATTCCTCGCCGAAATTGCTTCTGAGCTTCAAGAAGCCAAGAAGGACTACGATGCGGTTTCAAAGGCTATTCCGACCGCTACTGCCGCCGCCGGCATAAAATAATAAATGTGGAGGCGAGTCATGAAGCGCACTATTCTTATGTTAGTGGCAACTCCACTCTTATTTCTCTCTATTGCCGCAGAAGCGGGATTACCGTTTGGTGTGATATCGAGCTTCGCTATGGAGTCAGCAAAAGTGACGGCGGCCATTGAGCGGGAAAAGTTGAACAATATGCAGCCTCTTGATTCTACACCGAAAATCACTCCTATTTTGGGTGCGAACGGTGCAGTGTCTGCCTCTCAAGCTGTGGCGTTGCCTTCTCGTCCAGTTACCACTCCGAACTCAATACGGGATGCAGTGAGTAATCAATCTGCTGAACAGCGAAGTGCTGTCGCAGCTAGCATTTCCGGTCAGATTGCTGAACTGGAGGCGCAGGTCAATCGCCGGCTCGCCGCTAAACCGGTCACGCCAAGCACCAAGGTTGAGATAGACGCACTAAATGATGCGATATCCGCTAAAAAGCAAGCGCTGGAACTGGCTCAAGGTACAGCTTTGTCAACGACCGCCGCCGCCGCCGAGTCTTATGCTGCAGTCTTGAATCCATACTTCCTTATGTGCAAGGATCAATTTTGGGCACCTAACGACATCTTGAAATGGCGCGAAAAAATAAATCCCGTTGCGAGTAAATTAACAACCTTAGGGAGAAGTGTTGGACTAATTACCCTTGGAGATAGGCCAGCGGGGACGGGCGTCGCCGTGGGACCCCATCATATACTTACTAATATTCACGTCTTACGGTTGGTGTCAGATTATGATTCGGACTCGAAGATGTGGAAAATTCGCCAGAGCGCGAAAGTGACGTTTGATAAAGAATACGCGTTAGGCGTAGCCAACAAGTGTAGTGAGCCGAATAATCCAACGTCATATTTCATTAACGCCGTCTACGCGACACCAAATAATTCCGACGATCTTGCCATATTAATTACATCTTCTGATTCTAATTTTCCACAAAAAGTAAGTTTTTCCAAACTTAATCCACGAGAATATGAGGGGAATTTGATTGTTGCTCTGATTGGCTATCCAGGTCCGCCAGAGGATATGACTGTTGCAGAGCAAATTGAATTTTTCCACACCCCCACTGCGAAATCGCCTCAATTCGGATATAAGCGATTATCAGAAGGGTATACCGGAACGGACCCAGTTTCCGACGGATATTTCGTTCACAGGGCAAATACCGCGGGCGGGAACTCAGGCAGCCCGATTATCGATTTGGATACGGGGCGTGTGGTTGGATTACACGTGATGGGTGTTAATCGATTTGAGGATACCTTAGGCTATAATAAGGCAATTGTGAGCGATAGGGTAATAAGTTTGCTTAATGATTCCGGGTTGTAGGAGCATGCTATTGGTGTACGCACGACGGCTCTATGCGGTTTTGAGTGGAACTTGACGGCCAGCGCGATAGCGTTTAATCCCTTGATCACGCGTCACGGATCGAAATCCGCGCGCCGCCCGCTTGATTTGTTGGAGCATGCCATTCATCGCCTCGACATAGGCATTGGTGCGGCCGTCGAGCATGCCGCGCACGACGCCAGACAGGCACTCCTTGAGCGTGGTGGCCAGCCGCTTAAACGGCTCAAGCCGACAACGTTTCGCCCAAGAGATCCAGCTCTTCAGTATCTCCTGGGCTTTGTGCCCGCAGTTGCTCTTCACCGCCACGCTGTAGGTCGTGCGCAACCCCTCCTTCAGGCGCCAGGCCCCGGGCGCTCTTCAGGTTTGAGCGCTGCAACCGGTGCATCGCATTGATTTGATCCCTGTTCCAGTCAGCGTGATCCCGGCACATGCCCCCCATCAAGCCTTTGATCGTCTTGCGCTGCGTGCCAGCGCAGCCCGCACGACGTCCGGCTGTTCTCGCATCTCTTCACGCCGCACCTCGTCCATCGCCTCGTTGGCCAGGGCGATCACGTGGAACCGTCGAAGCTGATCTGCGCGTGCGGCAAGGCTTCGGTGACGCCCTTGATATAAGCTGCCCCCATATCCATGCGGACGTGCCTGATCTCGTCAGGATTGCCGCCGTGTGCGACCAGGTCGGCCTTGAATTCGGTGACGGTCTTGTGGTCGCTGCCCTCGGCCATGAATAGCAGGCGTTTCGCTTCCAGGTTATGTACCACCATGGCGTAATCATGGCCGCGTCTGATACTGGTCTCGTCGATGCCGATCTCGGCCGACAATTTCGAGATTCCTAGGGGGCTACACCCTGCCTCTGGCATTTTGCCAGTGACTTGTTCTGGCCGCAGGCGCCTTGACTGATCACGCGCCACACCTCCTTGTTGTCGAAATACCCAGTATGCGCTGTGACTGGCATTTCAAGTAGCCATGGCAGCAGCGGTTCGTTGCGCACGTAGACATTTGTAATTCTGACTCTGGCAATGCTGTCTGGACTCGTGGCGTCGTGTTGATATTGAGGGGGAATGCCCCAACTCAACACATCGTTGACGTCATTGAAGGCGATGATATTCAGAGTGTTGGAGCGACGTTGCACGAGCTCCGAGCGCAAGAACGCTTGCAGCCCCCCTTTTTCGGCCGGCCTTTCGTTCTGTGATTGCGGCACCAGTGCTGGCAATGAGGCCAGCCCAGAAGTATTAAGGTCCAAGGGAATTCGCAGATCAAACGGAATAGGCTGCTGCCCCGGCTGCAGGGTTGCGTCAAGATTGGCGAGTCCCAGGAGGGCAACTTGATTCGCCATCATGTAAATTGCCGGAGTGGCATCCAGCACTTGGTCGATGGTGCTCGTCTGCGGTTTCGGTACGCCAGATTTTTCCATTAGAGCCGAGACCTCGCCTTCACCGTGCAGACCGCGTAGGACATCGTAGAGTATCCGGCTACCGAGGCTGTGTGTGACAAAGATGTAGCGCGTGTCGTTGTCTTTTGGGGAGAGGAGAGGGCTGGGCCAGGAGCAGCCGGAATTCGTGTGACCAATAGCCTGACACAGTCCATATGCAACGGCCAGTTGCATAGGCGAGCGATATGGACCCATGTACAGCACCGCATCAGCAAGAGCTGTGTCAAAGAGCGTTTCTTTGATGGCTTTGTTAAGAATTTCCCGACTACCCGGCGGACTGCCGGGACCGGACTGTCTGCGCGTTTCGCACTGTGTAGTGGACGCCGCCTGGTTTGTCGTGTCGTAGCCGAGATATTCGGACTTGATCCATTGCGTCAGCCCAGACCAAGTGATTTCGGTCGCATCAACCTGCAACGTTTGTCCGGGCTCCACAGTATATGCGTAAGCGCGCGTTGCCACGGTAAACCACGACGCAGCGTCTGGCGTGGTCGGCTCTGGCCGGCGTGTGAGTGCCGGGATCTTGTACCAGTGAACAGTGGTCCCGCTGTCTCCCGCGGCGGGCTCCAATCTCATAGCTAACATATTCTGCGGCGACAACCAGATATGATCCCTATTGTCTGGAGTACCAAGTGCGTAGCCGGGGCAATGGTCACCTACGCCGTGAATGAATATCACTTTTACCTTGGACACGTTCGCGTCGCGCCCCGCCTGCTTGATCAGGTCGCTGAGTGGTGGCACGTAGCCCTGTGGCTTGTCTGGGGTATCATTCGCCCCCATCACCGTGACGGTATGGCCGCAGCCCGTAACGGTTGCCAACAGCGTGCATATCGCGATCGCGCGCGCGAAAGGGCAGGCAGAGAATCGGTGCGCCATGGGTTGATGTCCTCTATGTGGTCACCGGTGTCCGACCGGCACGACATTTCCGTGATAGTGCGTTTTGGCATCAACGCCCGCCCTACTAAGGTGGGGTATTCATCCGGTATCCGTTTGATATTTCGATGCAATCTACCGGGGTAGCGGCCTCTAGCATTCGTGCGGCTTTCCGGCTGGCATCCACACGAAATTCACATAAAATCAAGCACTTGCTGATTGGCCTATCGTCCTGCATCCTCCGATATGCCGATCACAGGAGGGGCCTGGTGGCGGGGGCGGGGCCGATCGGTGGGGGCGTTTTCTATGACCAACCTATTCTGCTCAATGCGCGGCAGGCCGGCGCAGCTATCGAGGGCGTGATCCGACAAGGTAGCTCGGAGGCCGTGGCACAACTTGCAGTGGATATGCACGGCTTACAGATTTCGCGATGAGCCTTTCGCGGCTATTGGGTTTCGATCTCTGTCCGCGACTCTCCCACCTGTGTGACCGGCGCCTGCATGTTCCCAGGGATCATGACGTGCCTAGCCAGCTGGCTGCCGTCAGATGCCGATGTTCGACGGAGCCTCATTGAGCGCGCCTGGGACGAACTGGTACGGATTGCCGCATCCGTGCAAAGTGGGCGATGCAGTGCGGTGCAGTCCAGGCACTCACGGCGCTTTGGTGTGGCGGCGCGCGGACAGCTCGTCTATGAGGCCGGCGTGAATCTCGATCGGCTATTTCGTACGATCTTCCTGATCGACTATTTCACGAATACCGCATTTCGCCATGAGATGCAGCACGCGCTGAATCGCGGTGAAGCGGTGCACATTGTCCAGCGGGCGATCCATTACGGCAAGATACCGCTCGAACTGGCGCGACATGACGAGTCTCTGGCGGCCGTGTCGTCAGCCTTGACCTTGCTATCCAATGCAGTAATGGTTTGGAATACGATGTAAATGCAACGCAGGTGGGACATCATTGAAAGGATCGGAGGCGAGACGATGCGCGCAGAGGACCAGTGCGCGAGTAATGTCTCCACAGATGCGGGCGGAGCGCTTGCCATCAAGGGATCGATGCGGATCGCATCGTCAATCTTGAGCTTCCCACACAAGACGGCGTCCCTCAGCTTGGCGAGGCATTCGTCCAGATGCGCGATCACGGGCGCCAGGAATGCCTGACCATCCTGCGGCAGCTTGAGATGGCCATAGAAGTGGTTGCGTTTGGCCTTCCAATCGATGGCGCCGATCAAGAGGGTCGCTTGGCTTCGTGCCCCACTCGAAAGCGGCCAGAGCCCGCTGACGGTTCTGTCCCTCCAGAGCGAGTTGCCAGGCGCTGCCGAGTCGAATCGCGAGCGGGAAAACTCGCGCGTTGCGCAGGACGTATTTCAGCAGCCGGTTAAGCTGCTTGTAGTGAACTGCCAATACTGCCAGGAATTACACTTTCTCCACAGCGAGTAGCGTTTGATTCTCATAGGCACCGCGAACGTTACACACATGTAACAAATATAATTAAAAACAGATATAACAAATCTCTATTTCTATAATCATCAGCCGATTCCCGAAGAAACAAACTAAAAGATGCCTTGAAAAATTTAGTCGATAGACTATTTTTTAAGGCACTGGATCACGGCGCGCCCAACTGTAGAGACAAAGTTTGGCTTTCCCATCGTCGTAGATCACCAGCGTCAATTGATCATGGTCTGCGAGGTGCGCTCGCGGCGATACCGGGAGAGAATCATGCCTGGCCCCACAACACCCAATGTCAGTGTCGAGCAGCACCTGTTCCCGCACGATCATCTTGGTGCAAACTTTGCGAATTTGCATAAATTAATCACGTCACCGAGCAAGCTGGCTGCTGCGGTTAAATTAGCGTCTGATGAGGCTCACGCCGCAAATTTCACTGTAGCAAAGCCGGTCGCCGACGAGGCGCTGAAAGTTTACAACGCTGTCATTGCTGACGGCCGATTTATCAACGACTTCAAATCCGACCCTGATGGAGTAGCTAAAAAGCTCAACCTCACTTTATCACCTGCAGCCGTCCAAGCTGTGAAGACGGCGTCTGGATTTAGAGGGGCGGCCGCTTCGGATGGTGTCGAACTTGTTGCCGTTGCAGTCATCGTTCTCGTACTTGCGCACAATCCTAACCAACGCGTCGTCGTGGATCAATCTGGCGCTCTCAAGCTCTAGGAACTCTGCCACTCTGTCAAGGGAACAACTTCCCGACTCCACACGCCCATTTGCCGGAGTTCGGCATTGGGTCCCGCTACGTCGCGGCTTGTGCTACGGCATTATCGAAAGCGGCCACAGATTGTCGGTGCCGTAGGCAGCGTCGCCAACCGTTACGCAACCGGGGGCCATATGGCTCACGCCGATGTAATTTTAGTCAGCATGCCGTGGACGGCACCGACCGAACCCTCGCTTGGGCTAGGGATTCTCAAGGCATCCTTGGAAAGAAATGGCATTAATGCGAGGGTCTTACACTTCGCACCGAAGCTCCTGAATTGGATTTCCCTTGAGACATATCAGTTTCTCGCCTCCTGCTGGGGAATAGATGAATTCGTCTTTACCGCACCACTCGAACCACTGTGCGATGATGCTCAGTTGGAGTGCATTGTGGAACGAGCCATGGAGTATGTCGCCGCCGGAGGACATTCAAAATATCCGACGGTCGAGGCTATGTGCGAATTGATCTTGAAGATGCGGGATGATGTGGTACCCGAGTTCCTAGAGCACTGCGCCAACAGAATAATCGAGTATTCACCCACTCTTGTCGGTTTTACGTGCATGTTCGATCAAACGATCCCGTCGGTCGCTCTCGCGAAGATTTTGAAGAAGCACAATTCTAATCTTCCCATAGCGCTAGGTGGATATGCGCTTGAGGGGCGAGCCGGAGTCACAATCACTAAGTCGTTTCCTTGGATTGACCTTGTAGTGCTTGGCGACGGTGAAGAAGTAATTATTGATTTGGCGCGTGCTGCGCTCGCGGGGCTGCCGCTTGATGCAAATTGTCGAAACTTAGCGCAAAATCAATACATTAAATTGAAGAAGATTGATGGTGAATTCTCTGTTTCTAATTCTTCGGTAATTGAAATAGAAAATTTGCCTATTAAGAAGATCATGCGAGCGCCTAACATCGATCTCAATTGGTCACCCACTCCGAACTATGACGATTGGTTCGAGGACCTGAATGCCCTTCGGATTAATGACAAGATTGCCATCCACACGCGAGTACTTCCTGTAGAGAGTTCGCGTGGCTGCTGGTGGGGGCAGCACAAGCACTGCGTCTTCTGTGGGATCGACGAAGGCGCTCTGAATTATAGGTACAAGTCTGCACGCAGGACACTTGACATGCTGGAGGAAATTCGTGGATGCCACGGGGATCACGTGTTTCGTTTTGCGGACTATATTATGCCTAAGGATTACTACACAGATCTACTTCCACTTCTTTCAGGGCACAATGCCAAGTTCCGCTTGGAAGCTGAGATAAAGGCGAATCATCCACCAGAACGCGTGAAGCTACTTTCCGAGGCAGGATTTATCGAAGTTCAGCCAGGCATTGAGTCATTTTCCACTCGTGTTCTGAAGTCCATGGATAAGGGGGTTCGGGCTATCGATAATGTAAGTCTTCTTAAGGCGGGCTACATCAATCGCATCATCATAAACTATAACTTCCTTTACGGGTTGCCGGACGACAATTATCAAGACTACCTAAAGATGGCCGAAAGCATTCCGCGGTTATATCACTTGACGCCACCGATCGCGAGGACAGAAACCGTTATTACGCGATTTGCTCCATTGCAAATCCATCCAGAACGCTTCGGAATAATGTCGGAGGCGCGGCATCATCGCTGTTATGATGTTCTTTTTTCACGGGCGTTGCGAAACCAGACCGGGTTTTCGCTTGATGATTATGCCTATTATTTTGATCGAAATTTTTCGTATGCGCCGGATCTTGAAACGATTTATTCTGAAATAATTTATCAAATGGACTATTGGAAAGCACAGCACCGGAATCGATTTGTCGAGCTCTCCTACTTAGAGACAGACGACGGGCTTGAAATCGAAGATTCACGATTTGGGGCACCTGTATCGTACAACATCACGGGGCCGGCTGCCTTGGTTTATTTAGCCTGCGACAGCGCTCCGGTGAACATCAATCGAATCGTATCACGCATCTCCTCGGATCTTGCAGTGTCCGCGATGCAGGTTTCCGAGTGTATCGACGAGCTCAACGAAAGGCGAATAATTTTCAAGGAAGGGGATCTCGTGTTTGGCTTGGCCGTTCCAAGATCCGTATGTGACGCTCACCGTGATACACAATGGCCGCGTTCATGGATGTCACTTTATGTATCGTGAGTAGCTCATCCGGCCTCCCCGGTGGGATCGACATCGTGTGAGAAAGGGAGACTGGCAGACGTGCGAAGCCATCGGTCGTAGCCGGCGGTGTCGGTTAGTTCCCCATACACCCGAAAATCGGTCGTTCTAGCCGTTCAAGTCTTCGCAACCTCTACGGCCGCTATCCGGGTCCAACGGTCATCCGCGCAAACAATCGCCCCGGCAGTTGGTCGGCCTTACCTCACTTCGGATCGCGCGTGAACGATTGTTTCAACCGCTCCCGGCCAAGAGCGGTTGCCATGAATGACTATGTGGTAGGACGAGCACGCTGTCCCTTCGGCGCCATTCGCATCGGTTGCAGATTCTCACTTGCTGCGTGATGCGCTCTTACCACGGGGGATAGGAGAAGATCTATGCCACCGTGCGTCCACTTCCCATTATTCCTAAATCGTGTCCGTTTCCTCGCTGGCGGTCTGTTTTGGTTTGCTCTCTGTTTCTGGTGCTATTGGTCTGGCAGCCTTGCGCTTTGGCTGAAGACGATCCTTTTGCCTGCTTTCGCGGGGGTGCTTGGAGGGAACACATCGGCAATGCACCGGTGACATTATCGTTCGAAGTCGCAGAAGTTAGCGAGCTAACAGGGTTCAGTGCCGATCAACCCGTCGTGCCGATTGGGCGATATTACTAGGGCGATCAGTGGCAGGACTTGCTATTGGTGCCGGACAGCAGGCATTCGCTCCACTGGAACGAGGTGGATCTGGCAGGACGCGTCACGGGTTACTGGACACTCAGCTGCCATGCTCGAATGTTGTCCGGAATTTGGACCAGCACCGATCACAAGCGCTCTGCGCCCATCGACGCAAACATTGCCCTTGATGAGGAGTACATGACCGCCAAGGTAACGCCGATCACGCCCGTGGTCGTGCCCCAACGTCGCACGCAAGACAGCCGGTACGAGTTGATCGCGTTCCCCAAGTTGAAGAGCTTCGAAGCACTAGGTCATGCTTTGCTGGCTTCGGGAGCCCCCTCCCTAATCTGAGCGTTTCCAGTTCAAGAGCACCGCCTCGCCCCGCGTAATTAACTCGCCCACGTAGTCCGGCCGATCTTTGTATTGAGCCCACCAGTCCGGGAAGCGGGACCGTTTCACGCAACTGGCCCACAGGTCGGCGATCCTTTGAGCATCCTTAGTTGGCCACCATCGCTCGAAGGACTTCGCCAGATTCTCATCGACGCCCATTTCTTCGTCCTCGCCGATGACAAATCGGGCAAGGTCTCGGAGCCTCTTATCGAAGGTCGCAAATATATATCGCGTCTGCTGACCCTCGCTCCCCTCGTTGATGCGTCGTGCGAAGTCGCTGAGATAGGTGATGTCCCAAGCTGCGTTCCTGGCCCCGGCCAGGGCCTCTTGCCTGTCGTTCGACTTGAGACTCTTTAGCAGCCGTTTCCGAGGAGGAGAGTTGGGCGCAAAGTAGAGAAATGCCAGTATGGCCGCAGGGCCGGCTAGGATGAAGTCATCCCGCATCCACTCCATCAGCGCCGTCACTTTCTGGATGGCGTTGAGCTTCTCATTGAGTTCTAGCTCACCCATCTTCATCGCGACGATGTAGTTTCGTCGCCAGCGCTTTAGCGGCTTCGCAAGATCCAGTTGTTCCACCGCTGGCGGTGTGCCGACGGTGGGGATTCTGTCTAGCTGCCCCAGCCCCGCAGCCACCCACTCGTGCGGATTTCCCTTGTCCGCCACCCGGAACCAGCCCAACTCGTCGAGGGCCGCCTGATTCCCTTCGTTGAAGGCCATCTCGTGGAACGCAATCGACGGCTCAATTTGGATGTCCAAGCACAGCGCGAACGCGAGAATCGCCGCCGCATTCCTGCCGTGCTTATCCAGGGACTGCCCCTTGGCAGCCTGGGCCATCCTGGAGACGACATTGCGATCTGGTAGGAGGGTCGTCTGTATCCCGTTCAGTCGCCCGACACCGAGGTGGTGCCCAGCGTTAGACTTCAGAGTTTGGATCGGGATAGTCCGCCACCAGCACGTCTATCTGCTGGAGGTGGTCTCCGATGTCCATGACCCCCTGCATTGGGAAGTCGTCCGGCATCTTTACGAGTGCTTCCATGCCATCCCTCATCCTTTGTCTTGATCCTCCGATACTAACTTAGCTGTTTGTGGCATCTGAAGAGTTCGTCGCCGGCGTCTCGCTTGCGCCGACCTCGCCGACAGTCGTGCGCTGTCCCGGCGCGCACCCAAGCCCATACAGCCGTTTCGGCCACACAGTCCAAGCGGTGGATAAGGGTCGAAAACGAGACTGTGTTCCTCACCTGTAGCAGCACGCATCCACATCAGTTGCGCGGCAATCCAGCCAATTTCGGATTTCCAGTTCAGCGCGAGCGCATCTAGTCCAGTCAATTCCGGTTCCGTACAACGACCTTGGGCGCAACCGGTGTCGTCGGTTTGCATAATTTTGTTCCTGCTGGGCGCTCTCCAGCTGGCCGTTTCCGAGGCGCCGGGAACAATTTTATGTCAAGAAATTTTGCAGAACATTGTTCCTCCGGTCGACGTTTTGAGTAATTTTGTTCCTTTCCCAACGCATCGGCCGATCACGGGCTTGCTCTCTCTACCGTTGCCGCTCTATCGTTCCTTGTGATCCTCTCGTTGTTTCAACGGCCCCCACTCGAGGATTTGCCATGGAAGCAGGCGATATTGGACACGGCGACTCTTGCGCCCGCCGGATAGTTGGCGGCAACACTATCGACACGTCACAGTGGCCGACCCCGGACGAGGGGGCACTTGAGGGCAATAGGCGTGCCCTTTACTTTGCGAGAAAGCTCGCAGTGGAGCTGTACCTTAGCGGCGCTACGACACGCGTCCTGAAGCAGCAGACATCCCTCGGAGCCAAACAGGCCTACCGACTGATTCGGGAGCGTTGCCTTGAAACTCACCCCGATGGAAGACCATATGGTTGGCGTGGGCTCGTACCTTGGTTCCGGGTACGGCCTTATCGGCGCCGCGTAAAGATTCAAGTGGACCGGTTTGGTAGGGGGGCCGTAGGGGCGATGCAGGCGCTCTTGGATTGCCATCCGGATTTGCGCGAAGCGTTCGATGCCCGCATCCGTGCCGGCGTCTCGGGCAAGCGGTTGGTGGAAACCAGGCGGTCGCGACGGCGGCATTGCGCATGGTTTCTGGAGCAACTTCGCGGGCTCGGATACGAGGCGCGAAGCGAGTGGCCATTCAACACATCCAGCCAGGGCTACTTTTCGGTTTGCCGGTATATCGACAGTTTGCTGGCAACTGACCCCAGATCTCTGGCCGCGGCAACGGGGGGTCCGGATCTAGTCTCCAAACTCAAGACAGGGGACGGAACCGGCCGACCAGCCCTGAAATTCATGCAACGCGTCGAGATGGATGCGCACAAGCTCGATGGTCGCTTCTGCGTCTCGCTGCCTCTGATGGGTGGCGGCTTTCAGGAGAATATCGTTCATCGCCTCTGGGTCATCGACTATCCTGGAGGTCGTCTCGCGCGCCGTGGTCGGCTACTACTTCAGCATAAGACGCGAGGTCTCTAGCGACGACGTGCTGCGCGCCATCAAACGGGCGTTGGGGCGATGGTCTCCCCGTCCGGTGAGTTTCAGCGATACGCCGTATCTGCCCGATGCAGGACTCCTTGCCGCAGCGGGCGAGGATTTCGTGGGCCTGTGCTGGGACGAGACCAGCGTAGATGGCGCCCTGGCGGAGACCTGTCAACATGTTCGCGATGCGCTGCGAGACGCGGTCGGCTCGGCATTGCTGGATCCGAAAACCTCTTTCTCGAAACGGAGAAGCAAGGATGATCGTCCCTTCATTGAGGCGTTTTTCCGCAACTTGGCCGGCCAGGGATTCCAGCGCCTATCCAGCACGACTGGCGCCAAACCACACGATCGCAAGGGCAAAGAACCGGAAGCGGTCGCGCTTGCCAGTCGTTTCCAGTACGAGTATGCGGAAGAATTGCTGGACGTGCTCATCGCCAACTATAACGCGACGCCCCATCGGGGAATCGCTAACCGTACGCCGCTAGCCTATGCCCGGTTCCTAGCCCAACATGGGGAGCGCAATCCCCGTCACGCCGACCCCGCGGTCGTGCAAGCCCTGTTTAGCGTCCGCAAACGCTGTCGCGTGCGAGGTGGCGCGGAGGTAGGGCGTGCCCCTTTCGTTGAGTTCTATTACAGCCGCTATACCAACGAGGTGCTTCACAACCGGCAGGACCTGGTCGGCGCAGAGATCTGGGTGACCTGTCACCAGGAGGATGACTGTCGCATCGCACTGGCTTCCACCCTGGATGGCATGTCGCTAGGTGTGCTGCGGGCAGCGCCGCCTTGGAACTTGTCGCCACACAGCCTGGCAGTCCGTGCTGCGGTTTGCCAAGCCTGCGCCCGTGGGCAGTTCACGATTCCTGCCGGCGCTGACGCCATCGAAGTATTCCTGCGCTATGTGGAAAGCCAGACGAACCACAGATTGCCGGTCCACCCCGCCTACCTCGAGGCGAGGCGCATCCTGGCCGCAGCAGCAAACAGCTCGATCGGGGCAACCATGTTTGACGCCGCGGCGGCACGGGGCGACGTCGCCGGCCGTGCCCCGGGAACCGATAGCCCGTCTGGAGGAAAAGTTACCGGCCGGCGCTCTCCACAAGAGGCTGGGCCCGCGGCGCGGGGCCACGAGTCCGAATCCACGCTGCCTCCGCGCCGAATGGCTCAGTCCAAATAGGCCATGACATTCTCACTGCCCGAACGCATCGATCCCCGACACTGCATCGTGACCAAGCAGTACGCCGTGTACACGCCGCCGATGCACGAGATGATTAAACAGGTGGGCGACTGGATCGAACAGCAGCGCCCCGGCGGCTACGTCTATGGCGCTTCTCGGCTGGGAAAGACGCGTTGTGTGCAGTGGTACGTTGCCAAGGTGCTGGAAGAGCGCTTCAACGCTGCGGTGCCCTTGGTGGTGTGGAATCGGTGGAATCGGCGTCCCGACAGCCAGACCAGCGAAGCGGGGTTCTGGCACCAGATCTTGCTGGCGTCACGCTTCGAGTTTGCCCATCCGAAGCAGGCGCGAGCGCTGAGCCCATTCAGTTCGGCGAATCGCGCCAGGAATGAAAGTCTCGATTCGTATGGCCTTAGATTTCCTGGCCACCAGTTGACTGACGGGTAATCCACCATTTCAGCTACTGACTGAGATAATCCTCATATGGTCGGAGAAGTTGGCTTTTGCAAGTTCACACAGCCAGTTCCTATAGCATGTCACTTCTTCCCAGTCTCCACCGCTGGCCAGCTGGAATAGGATTGCCTCGGTTGCCTTGGCGACGTGTTGCATTGGAAATTCAAGATGCTTGCCAGCGGTGCCCGGCGCAAGTTCCACCAGCGCTGTCCGCTGCTAGAATTATTGAACTACGTGGCCGAATGGGAGATTGAATCCGCGCTTGACGCACTAACGACGTGGCTGGACGATATAGACCGGGGCTCGAAACCCTCTGAGCGCGACGATCCAAAATACTGCGTCCGACTTTGCGAAGCTGATCACGGGCTGGCACTCTTCAGGTGGAAGCAAAGCAGCATGAAGCGAGCGAAGGTGGCAGAGTAGCAAACGGCGTCCCTATTTGCGCAGCGCGGAGTTCCGAGTTCAGCACTGGGAACAAAATTCTGCAAAAATCGGGAACAATTTTATGCAAACCAACGCCTTCGGAGAGGGAGGAGACGTTGATGAGTATAAACCCTTGCAAAAATTCTTGCAGATTGCCCCTGGATGCAAGAAATCTAGGCCGCTTCCCGGCCGTTTCTTCCGGACACGACGCGTACGCGTTGAGTTCGGGTCCCCAAAGAGGTTGCTTCCAAGGTATAGCAGTCATCGATATGGCCGGCCAGCAACAGTTCGGCAGACGAGCAGGGCCCAACCGATAATTTCACGATCACGAAATTAAGAGGCGGCGGTGGCTGCTGTGGCGTGCAACGGCCCGGCCCCAACGAAAGGCTTAGACATAAGCTGCCGTCTGCAGCAGCAAGCCGGGACCGTCTCCCACGGTTGCCGCCGGCGACATGGGTTACAAACCGGAGGTGGGTCGAGCAGGGCGATGCGTCAGACGGCAAAGTTTCGCAGCTGCCCCGATCGGCATTTTCCGACCCCTTGCAGTCAGCCGAAATCTTTAGTTTAGGATTCGATAGCAGCCATTCGGACAGGAGCTCTTCCTATCAACAAGCCACAGTTTCGATAGTCAGCACGGCCGATGATTGCCGCAAGTTGCGAGCAGCCATCGGCGCTAGATCCGGATGAGGCTAGTCAGCGAGGTTCCACGCCAACTACCGGAGAGAAATAGGTGTCCCGATCCTATGCCGTTGTTGAGCATGTTGAAGGCGCAGGATGATCGGGCCTGAGCTGCAACACACCTTGTGCGTACCAGCACTTGTGTCCTTCCGCTATTGCAGCCAGCCAGGGCTGGTTGCGGCAGTCGTCCCCGCGCTCATGTCGCACGGATTCGCGACACGACGTATAGAACAAGCATGGTCCAAGCCTAGCGGCTTGCGTGGACCGAAGTGTCCCATCCATCGAGAAGTGACGCGCCAGGAACTCGAATGATGCCTGCATGATGCGGCGAGCTTGGTTCAAGTCGTCGTCGCGAGCAGCGACAGCAAATTCGAACAGATCGTCTCGGCCCAGATCGTCTGGAAACCCGGGCCGCTCCTGTTTGCAACTACACACACCGTGCGCTTTCATGAACTCGTCCATCAGGACGTGAAACCCTTGAATGCCACCCGCTTTGACCTTGTCGATCAGGTCAAATTCAAAGAACGGGCTCACCAGACGAGCGTTAATATTGCGACGCATGGTTGAGACGACCTCCCTCGCGGCTCTCCCAAATCCGGCATCCGAGGGAAAGGTGACCTCCATGTCGTCAAGGCAGCGCTGAATTCCCATCTGGTGTTCATTGAGATGATCGACGATGAGTTCGTGCATACGCGGCCGAACCGGCGCACCGTCCGCCGCCGCATTGCACTCCGAGAACAGGTGTCCTATCGCGTCGGCCGGGAACGTGTATTGAAGGCTGCCCAGTCCGCAGATTAGGACCTCTTCCTCGGTCAGCGCCGGGGCTACGTGCTTCGCCAGTAGGACAAGCGCGTGGTAAGGCACAACGGGTACGGGGGAAGGCTCGCCGTCAAGCGCATTGACGAGTCGCTTTTCCAAGAGATAGGCAACAGACTCCAGGATCTCATGTGCGCCGAGGCTCGTCGAAAGCGTGGTGACGGCACCCTCCGCATTTGAGACTTCCACGGTCATGGATATGTGATCTCTGCCATAGCCTTCCCTGGAAGCAGGAGCATGCGAAATGACTTTGCAGCGGTCGGGAGTCGCCCAGGCCGGCAACTTTCCCCCCCTGCTTCCCCGTGTTGTTACCAATAACTCCAAGCGTTGCTTCACCATGAACTCCTCCACAGGTGCCGAGGGGCTCTCTCCTTGGCCGAAGCCATGGCTGTCCGCGGTCGAGCGGAATGCGCTCCATAGCTCGACGAGATTGGCAAAAGCGGTTATGCCGTGTCCTGTAGAAACATTGTGGAGGTAGTGCATCCACTCGTGGAAGAAGTAGCCGATATGCGTGCCTGTAAAGTGCCCCGGCCCGCTGCTTTCGCGCGGCGCTACCTGCATGGCCGCCGAAAAGGTGATGATCTGTCGGTCGGGCATGTAAGTGGCAATAGCCGATTGCAGCTCGTCAGACTCTTGCTGTTCCATCGTGTCCTCCAGAAGTACGTTTGATATTTGTTGGTCCATTAGGTGGCCCTTGACGCAGTCGGGGATGCACCAGAGATTTTACTGAATGCGATAGTGCGTGAGCAGCGACGCAATCCACCCGCCTCGCTCGAACGGGTACCGGATGCTCATCAAGACGCGAATACCTGAAGCCGCGAAGTAGTGTTCGGCCAGCCATGCGCGCAGCCACGTAGCGATAACACGCACTTGTCGATCGGAGGATCCCCGGGGTGTATAGATCAGACGGAAAAGCTGACATTCGTGAGCGTCCGTTCATGGCTGGCTACTGCCGTTGTGCATCCGCCATTCCTGTCAGCAACTGTTGCCCTGGCACGGGGGTCAGAAAGAACATGAGGACGGCGAGTCGGGACGCTGCGATAGGGCACGATAACCGGTGCCTTGTTGTCCGTGATCAGCACGCAGATGCCTCGCGCGCCACCAGTTCGCTTGCCCCCAGACCACTGTTCTGTGTGGCGGCCTCCTATTGGCGGAATCCCCTTGTGTCGCCATGGCTTCAGTCCTCCATGACGGGGCACACACTCGATGCCTGCCGGTACCTACCGCGCAATCTCTGGCAACACCTGGACGAGCAACTGGGCATTTAGCCGCCCGATCTCGGGCAAACAGGATCGCAATGGCTTGCGGCAGGACCTCAAAGGGTGGCTGTACGAACATCGCATCCTGCTGCAGCGCGATCGCACGCTGCGGCAACTGGTCGTTCAGGTGGCCAGGGAAGTCGAAACCACGCTGACCGGCGAGTTGACGCAAGCCTTCGCGCACAACGTCATGGTTCAGCGCGTCGGAGCCGTTCGAGAAAACCTGGATTGTCCGCGACGGCTCACCTGTGATACAAATAGCCGCACGTCTGGCGCAGGCCAGCGGCGTCATCTACATCTAGTCTTCCTTGGAACATTCAGAACATGGCAACAGGTACCGTCAAGTGGTTTAACGATGCGAAGGGTTTTGGGTTCATCACGCCGGACGACGGCGGCGATGACCTGTTCGCGCACTTCTCCGAGGTTCAGGGAAACGGCTTCAAATCACTTCAGGAGGGCCAGAAGGTCAGTTTTGAAGTCAAGCAAGGCCCCAAGGGGAAACAGGCAGCGAACATCAAACCGCTGTAAGTTTTCCGCGCCGCAAACGCGTCCTGCCAAGGCAGCGATCGGGCCGATGCGTGATCGCTGTGGGTCTGGAGTAGGGCGTCGAAAGCGGGCGCGTACTCCTCGCCTTTGCTCAGCGCTCGAGAAAGGGCCTCAACTTGTCAGCGCGACTGGGATGCATCAGCTTGCGCATCGCCTTGCTCTCAATCTGACGGATCCGCTCGCGGGTCACGTCGAACTGCTTGCCGACCTCTTCAAGCGTGTGATCCGAGGTCGTATCGAGCCCGAATCGCATCCGCAGGACCTTGGCCTCGCGCGGCGATAACCCGTCGAGTGCCTCTTCGATCGCGGCGCGCATGTTCGCGTGAATCGCGGCCTCAGTCGGTGAACTCGCAGAGACATCCTCAATCATGTCGCCCAGCGTCGCGTCGGCATCGTCGCCCACAGGGGTCTCGAGCGAGACAGGTTGCCTCGCGATCCTGAGGATACTGCGCACTTTTTCCTCGGACATCTCCATGCGCTCGGCGAGGACGGAGGGATGCGCTTCCTGTCCCGTCTGTTGCAGGAATTCGCGCGAAATCCGATTCAGCTTGTTGATCATCTCGATCATGTGGACCGGCACACGAATGGTCCGCGCCTGATCGGCAAGCGCACGCGTGACAGCCTGCCGGACCCACCAAGTGGCGTACGTCGAAAACTTCCAGCCGCGCCGGTATTCGAACTTGTCCACCGCCTTCATCAGGCCGATATTGCCTTCCTGGATTAGATCCAGGAACTGCATGCCGCGGTTCACGTATTTCTTGGCGATTGAAATGACAAGACGAAGATTCGCTTCGATCAGCTCTCGCTTGGCCTGCCGCATTTTCAACTCCGCGGCACTCATCTGGCGGTTGATCCGCTTGAGCTGCTGCAGCGGCAGCGAGACCCCGGCCTCGATGTCTATGAGTTTCTGCTGGCCGGCCTGAATGGCCGGCAGATGTCGCTCGAGCGCTGCGCCAAACTGCCGCGAAGTCGCCGCCAGATGGCTGGTCCACTCAAGGTCGGTCTCGTGGCCCAGGAACGACTCGACAAACGCCTCGCGTGGCATGCCGCAACGGTCGACGGCGATCTCCAGGATGCTGCGCTCGATTGCACGAACCTCGGCAACCTGTTCGTGCACACTTGCACACAGGCGGTCAATAGTCTTGGCCGTAAAGCGGATCGGAGCCAGTTCGCGCTGGATCTCCGAGCGCAAATGCGCAACGGCTGCGGAACGGGCTTTTCCAGTAACGGGTGCATCCGGCAACTGCTCGAACAGTACACGCACGCGCGCGAAAATCGCAAGACTGTCGATCGTGAGTTGTTCGAGGCGGGCTGCGTTCGCTTTCTCCGGATCCGCGGCGTCCGTTTCAGCGTCATCACCGTCCGGGTCATCGTCGGAGGCGTCTGCTTCCACTTGAACGTCATCGGACTCTAGCGCCATTTCGCTTTCGTTCACGTCGTCGCTGATGCCATCGACCAGTTCGTCGATACGCAGTTCGCCGGCAACGATGCGGTCCACATCGGCAAGAATCGTGGACACGACTGACGGACACGCGGCGATTGCCTGAATCATGTCCTGCAGGCCGCCTTCGACGCGTTTTGCGATCTCGATTTCGCCGGCGCGAGTCAGCAGTTCACTGGCGCCCATTTCGCGCATGTACATCCGGACCGGATCAGTAGTGCGGCCGAATTCGGAATCGACGGTCGACAGTGCAGCTTCCGCTTCCTCGTCCGCCTGATCGTCGGATGCCGCGGCAGGCGCGGCGTTGCTTAACAGGAGCGTCTCCGCGTCCGGCGCCTGCTCGTACACGGCCACCCCCATGTCGCTGAATGTGCTGACGATCGTCTCCATCGCAGCAGTTTGCGTAAAGTTGTCGGGCAGGTGATCGTTGATGTCCGCGTGGGTGAGATAGCCGCGCTCACGGCCAAGCGCGATCAGCGCGCGCATCTGGCGTTGACGCTCTTCGTCCTGGCGCGCCATTGACGCGATGTCCAGCGGTGTTGCGACCGCCTGGATCTTTCCTTTTGGAGAGCGGCGGCCGGTCTTTGACGTGACCGCGCTCGTGCGGGATGCTGAATCGTCGCGAACTGGATTTGCCAATACACTCTCCTCGACAGGTTGGCCGACGATCGTCGCGGACATGACGGCAGGTCAATTTGCCTGTCGGGGTGCGAACGAAATCGTGGAATGATGCACGGACAGTCGAGGCCGGGATGCCTCTCGCGGAATCCGGTGTGTGCAGAATGGCGAACTGTATATCATACCGGACGACGTTGTGCGACGCAATATGCGGTGGGTAGAGATGTTGCCCGAACTCGTCGAGGAAGGCCGAAAGAATCTCCTGTTCTGTTCTCGCAGTTCACCAGCATGCTCGAGCTCGTTGCCACCGCGCTCGCTCGACGAGGCGCCTATCCCGTACCGGCGCTCACGGGCGATACCATCACCTGTTTCTGCGAAGGGCACGTCCGGAAATCGTCCGGACCGGCAGTGTGCATCTTCGGACACAAGCACTCGGCGAGCTCAGCATCCTCCCGCGTTTTCAGCGCTAGCGGCAGGCTGCCGAGGCTCAGGCCTTCTCCGGCTGCGATCAAATCGAAGGCATCGACGCTGTCCGAGCAGAAGGCACTACCTTGAGCACGCGAAAGAGATTTTTGAGCGTGCTCGAAAGGCCCATGGCTAGGTACGACTACGCTGGCCGTGCTCGGCCCCATGCGGGTCTGTTGGGGCGGGGCAGAGCACCAAGGCGTGTCGGGGAGCTGAATCTGATTTCGGCTTCACGAAGGCTGCCTGGCGATGCGTTACTCCGTCCACACCGCATCTACACCCGTCGTTAGGTGTCCCGCGAGGATGTAATCGCCAAGCCTCGCCGCCTTTGCCTCCAGGCGCTCTAGCTCACCCGCTGGCAGCTTGCTGAGCTCAAATTGGCAGTAAAGATTGCGCTGACGGAAGGTCAACTTCGGACGACTCAGCCCGCCAACGAGTGCCGCCGGGGAGCTAACGGCAATGCTCTCATGGCCGCGATACTGGACGTGCACGCCGAGCTTTTCGCCCAGCCTGCCAAGTTCAATCGCATCTTGCCAACCAGACTCGTAGTTCAAATCCACGACCGTTACTCCCTCTGTTTCCAGGAGCCTCAGCGCCTCGCTTTTGGTCCCAGCCAGAGCTGTCGCCATTTTTCTCCTCCACTACATGCAGGGCGTGTGGCTATTCGCGCTTCTTCAGCCCTGATCGATATTGCATAGCAGCATTGTAAGCGGGGAGCGGCCGTCTTTGTCAGGTCCCGTCACAGGAGCAGGTTGAACCGAGCAAAATGCTGGAGGTCCGCGTCTAGGCACGGGAGCCGCGGAACGGGGGAAGCGGGGGAAAGATCATAGGCGCAACACGCAGCCGCCCGCGCCAGCCGCGGCCACGGCCACGGCAATGTGACACCGAACAATGCACCAGGATCCCGCCACATGCGCCATACGCGAGGGAGCCACAGCTTATCAACCAGTTCGCGGCTTCGCCCGCGACGGTCGTCTGCTTTTGGGCTCAAGCTGACTGACTACCGAATTCGACGCACCGCTTCGAGAATGGAATGCCCCTGACTTGTCAGGCGAGGATAGGCATTGCCGCTGGCATGACCATGTTCCATCGTGACCAGCTTGTGAACCAACAAGGTGTCCAATTGCTCAGGTTCGAGGTCGTCGATCTCTTCCTCGTCGCCGAGCAGCAGTAGCGCGGCGATCTCATGCGGGCTTAGCATATGTCGGCCTCCGTTGTCGTGGTTTGGAAAAACGAACTACTGCTGCTGCGAGATCTATTCCCCAGTCGACAGTGTGGACAGTGGCCGGGGCAATGGTGGATTGGTGCGAGGAGGGCGGGGAAGCGTACACCGAGCGGCCACAATAAACTTCTTTGTCGCCGGCATCAAGCCAAAAGAATGCGGCAACGCAGCAGCATGACGCAACGCAACGAGGCGGCACCTACCATCGGCGGCCTGCTGCTCATCTCCGACCCTCTGATCGGAGCCTATGTGGAAGAGCGTCAGGCACGCCACTACGGCCTGATCATGGTGACCCCTCGCTCAACTCGAGCGTCACGCGATTGGCTACCTCGTGATGCCCCCGGCTGAACGCCGGAAGGCGGCGCCGAAATGATCGAGAGTAGCGGTGCCGGTCGCGCAGGCTAGCAGCAGAGGAAGGGGTGGGCCACGTGAGAAGCCGGTGCGAACGATGAGTCGTTCCCGCCAATTGCGCCAGAGAGCCGTATTGGCTAGATCGTGAAGCCGCTTTTTTGCCGCCGCTAATTGCGCCGGCTGCCAAAGGCGTCGCGACATAAGGACGAGCCAGACCGCTATTAGGTACGGCAGCCCTGCGGTTATACTCCGCTCTCCACAACTAACGGGTAATCAAAATGGTCGCAGCAACTAAAAGAACTGTTCTTGCAGAGGCAGTCACGAAGAAAAGGTCTGCCGCGAAGAAGATGACAGTGCCGACGAAAAAGGCCAGCGTGCTCGCCCGTGAGGCGCAGGCAGCGAAGAAGCGCTTGCTGAAATTGCGCGCCGACACGAAGAAGGCAATTGAAGCGGCAAAGCGCGAAATTGCCCAGGCCGTGGAAGCCGCAAAGGCCGCGGCCCGCTTTGAAAAGCAAGCCGCAAAGGACAAGCTCGCGGCGAAGAAGGCCAAGGCTGCAGGCGCCAAGAAGGCGACGAGCAACAAAGCTGCCGCAACGAAAGGGGCCGCGAAAAAGGCCGCACCCGGTACCAAGGGCAAGGTCGCCGCGAAAGCAGCGCCGAAGGCGGCAGCAGTGAACTCCGTGACGAAGAAACGGGCTTCGGCGAAGAAGGTGGTTCCGGCTGTAGCTTCGCCTGAAGCGTCGGCGTGATCGTTGCTTCGGCTGGTAACGCGATATCGCCAACCAGCCGATTGATGCAAGATGGGGGCACTGCTGAGGAAAGCTGACGCCGACGAACTTTGTGCTGGCGGTGTTCCCCGCTTCCAATTGGGCCTCTAGCTCATGCCTGGTTCGAGCAGCGGACCCATAATCCGTTGGTGCCGTGTTCGACTCACGGGAGGCCCACCATTCAACCGCAGATGCGAAGCAGCGTACTTTGTCGTGAAGCCTTCGCTGTATGCGGATCGTTTGCACCGACCCATTACATCGCCCAGTGGGACTTCAGCCCGCCGAGCGTACCCGTTTCTGCGAGCTACGGCTTTAGGGCGAATGTCGGCCATTCCTGGGGAGAGCGATATCTTCGTGGCACTTTATTCGCCGCCGACGGCTAAGTCACTGGCCCATACGAATATTCATTAAAGTGAATGGAATGCTAAATTCCGTATGAAGGTAGAGAACGAATACCTTGCAGGCCGACTTTAGAATGCGTATAAGTCAAAAGCGACTGAAAAATTGGAGGCGAAGATGGCAACGTATCAAGAACTGATGGCGCGGAAGCAAGCGTTGGAAGCCCAGATCGAAGAGACGCGTTCGACTGAGGTCGCTGGCGTCATCGAGCAGATTCGCGAGCTGATGACTCGGTATGAGCTGTCGCCGGAAGACGTGGCGCCGCGGCGCCGTCGGGGCCGGCCTGCCGGTACAGCGTCCGCGGCCACCGAGAAAGCGCCGCTGCCGCCGAAGTACATGGATCCCAAATCCGGCAAGACCTGGTCGGGACGTGGCCGGACGCCGGCTTGGCTGGGCAAGCGGCCCGAGCGTTTCCTTATCCAGCAGGAATGAGCTATTTGCAACGCCAATGTGAGCGGGTCGGGGCAGGCAACTCATCATGGGAATGGCCACCCCGCGGCGGACCGCGCAACACACGCGGTCAAATCGGGCGATGACCGAAAAAAGACGGCTCTCGACCGGTAGCAGAGAGCCGCAGAACGTCCATGAAGAAATCGGGCAACTTGTGGAGTTTCCCGCGCCCAGTATCGCCCAGTCGCCCCGCGCCAGGCAATCGGCCTGCCCACTGTTGCGCAAAGGCTCGCTTTACCCAAAAAAGAGCCCGCGTCACCAGGGCGGCGAAGCGGGCGGTAGCAGGACTACCCAGGCATGATATGACGTCGCAAGAAACGCTTAAGTCTGAATTAGACCGAATTTAACGCGCTATTTTTCAGCAGAAGGCTTCCGCGTCTTATTAGGATGGAGCGGTCATCACTTTTGCACGTGGAAGTGATCGATTGAGCCTCTTACGACAAGTGCCTTATGCGGCCCTCTTGAGGCGGCGCATCAGGTTGGTTGGTCGCCGAATAATGCCGCGCCTTGGCTTTACGGTCGGTCGAGCTTCCGGAATGCGTTGAAGTGTCGCAGCGCCTTCTGGAAGCGGCCCAGTTCCTGATGCAAACGCGCTGCGTTGTAGTGGGCATCGGCGTCGCCCGGTGCAAGTTCGATGCATCGCTCGTACGCTGCCAGAGCTGACTGCGGAGCGCCGACATCCTCGCGTGCAACCCCCAAGTTGAAATGCAACTGCGGCGCGTTCGGAAGGACGGACAACGCTCCTTCATAGAGCATGATGGCTTCGTCGAAGCGCTCTTGGTCTGCCAACATGCACCCAAGGTTCAGGTAGGCGTTCAGCATTCCTGGCGAGATCTCCAAGGCGCGTCGGTACGCCGCTTCAGCTGCATCCGCGTCGACAGGTTCAAGTGCATAGCCTCGCGCAAAGGCTTCCTCGACGGTCGCTTCGTTGGCACGCGTTCGCGTTAGATCAACGACTCGCACATCGGCTTCATCCGGTCCGAACTCGATCAGACGTTGGCCGCTCTCAACAAGCCACGTGCCGTGCCGGTCCCTTGCCGATACTTTTCCGCTGCTTGCGGAGATTCGCAGGGCCGATAGGTGCCGGTTTGGTGTGAGCCATTCGAGACGACGCAGCGCCCGCAGAATCCGTGCGGGCGCAACGCTCGACCTGTGCAGGGATTCGGCGGTACGAATCAGAACCACGTCCCGAAAGGAGAAGACATACTGGCCGCGTGGGCCTCGTGCAGGCGTGACCAGCCCGGCGGCTACCAGGCTGGAGATGAGTCGGCGCGAAGCGTCCAGGCGCGTCTCCAGCTCGCGCGTGGTCAACCCTTCGCCGTGGCTCATGCCGACTTCTTGGTGGTGCGTCGGATCGGTGTTGGCTCGGAAGGCGCTGTGCCCCGCTTACCGGCTCTGCGAGTTGATGGCTCGGCGGCTTTGGCTTTTGTCGCGGGCGGCCCTTTCTTGGCCAGACTCGCGCGAAGTGCATCCATCAGATCGATGACCTGCCCGCCGGCGGTGACTTCAACCGGTTCGGGCGATACGATCTGCTTGCCGGCGATCTTTGCGTCGATGGCGGCGAGAATCCTGACTTTCTCCTCGTCCTTGTACTGGGCCGGATCGTATTGGTCTTCCGAGGCTTGCTCGATCAGCTGGATCGCCAGCTTTAGCTCCGCATCCGAGACTGCCACTTCCTCGATATGCAGTTCGGCGATGTTGCGAACTTCATCTGCGAACAACAGTTGCTGGAACACCAGGCCGCCCTCGACCGGCCGGATCTGCACGATATGCGATTTGCCTTTCGAGGCCCACTTCGCAATGGCACAGCGGCCAGTCTTCGACATGGCGTCGCGTAAAAGGCTGTACGGCTTACCGCCGCGCTTATCTGGAGCGATGAAGTACGCCTTGTCGTAATACAGCGGATCCACGCTGCGCTCGGGAATGAACGCAACGATATCGACCATGTGGCTGGCGCTCTCTTCCAAGGCTTTCAGTTCATCGGGGGAGAACGTCACGAAGCGGTCTTTCTCAAACTCGTAGCCCTTCACCATGTCTGCACGCTCGACTACCTTTTGGGTCTGCTCGGAAACGTACTGTTGTTTCAGCCGCTCGCCTTCTTTGCTCAGTAAGTTGAAGCGCACAGCAGAGCTTGTCTCGGTGGCGGTGTAAAGCTTGACGGGAATGGACACCAGGCCGAAAGACAGGGACAAAGAGGCGAGGGATCGTGCAGGCATTGGATACTCCACAGTGCAGATGCGCCAGAATTCAGCTTAATCGTTCGATGGCGGCGGTCAAACTTTGGCGTGCCTCCCAGTAAGAGTGCCAGGGATCCGCCACTTGGAAACTGAGGTATTCCCGGGCATCGCGGATAGTCCACTGTGCGCCACTTTTCAACTTTGTAAGCTGCTCCCAGGACACCGGCATGGAGACACCGAGTCCTGGCCTCGCTCGAGCCGAGAACGCGGCTGCGGTGGTTTGGGAGAATCCGTTGCGCAGATAATCCACGAAGATCCGCCCCTTGCGGTTGGACGCCCCAGAGCGGGCGGTGAAGCGCTGGGGCAGGGTGGCAGCCAAGTGTTGCACAGCGGCCCGCGAAAACGCCTTTACTTCGTCGTAGGAACGCTGCGGCGCCAGTGGCACGACGACATGCAGCCCCTTGCCGCCGCTCGTTTTCAACCAGGACTCTAGCCCCAGTTCATCCAGCAGCGTGCGCACCAGCATGGCGGCTTCGACCATCGTCTCCCATGCAATCCCTTCGCCGGGATCCAGGTCGAAAATGACTCGATCGGGACGATCTATGTGGTGGGCCGTCGAATTCCACGTATGAAACTCGACCACATTCATCTGGGCAGCGGCGACGATTGCGTCTGCCGAATCAGCAGTGAGTAATGCGGCATGGCCGGGCCAAAGGGACGGGAGCTGCTCGGTGAGGCCGGGTATCGCCGTTTCCGCGTGCTTCTGAAAGAACGTCGGGGCATCGATGCCCTCCGGCGCGCGCACCAAGGATAGCGGCCGATCCTTGAGGTGGGGCAGCATCCGCTCCGCCACGCTCGCGTAGTAGCGAACCAGCTCGACCTTCGTGATGCCTGTGGATTTGTCGATGACACGGTCGGGATTGGTGACCTTGATGGCGCTGACGCCGTGCGGCGTCACGGCAGTCTGGATCGCTTCTCGCCGGATCGACTTAGCCGGATGATCGGCGCGCAGGCCTTTGAACGAGGCTTGGCGTACCTGGCCTTCAGGGGTCCACTCGGAAAACTCGACTTCTGCCACGAGGGTAGGTTTCACCCAACGCACAGCGGTTTCTCGGCCTCCTCCCCATCGCCGGCTGGAACGCGCCTCCGTCGAAAATGGACTTCGCTCCATTTCCAAGGCGGCCAAGCGCCTTTTGAGTTCTGTTGCCGTCGCGCTGTCCCAGCCGGTTCCAACGCCGCCGACGTAATGGAGTTCCCCGTCCGCGTACACGCCAAGAAGGAGCTTGCCTACCTCGGCTGCTGCACCACTGCGGTCCGAGAACCCGCCAATCACAAACTCCTGACGCAGTTTGCATTTGGCCTTCAGCCACGTCTGCGTGCGCGCGGAAACATAGGGGGAGTCCGCCCGCTTGAAGATCAAGCCTTCGAGACCGAGCTGGCACGCCGCCTGGAAGATCTGCGCCGGGGGGGCATCGAAGGCCTTGCTGAAGCGCACGCGTTCGGAGCGATCTCCTACAAGCCCCGCCAGCTTCGCGCGCCGCTGGCTCAGGGGCACGTTGCGCAAATCACGGCCTTCCCAGAAGGGTAGGTCGAAGCCGAAAAAGACGATTGCGTCGTTGCGATGCCCATCGATTGCGTTCTGCAAGGCATTGAAATCCGGCATGCCATCGCGAAGCACGACAATCTCGCCATCCAGCCAGCCTTCCGAGATGTCTAGCTTCTCGATCTCCGCCGCCAGGGATCCCAGCTTGCGCGTCCAGTCATGGCCATTACGAGTAAAGAGCGCCGCTCGGGCATCCTCGATTCTGGCCAAGATTCTGTAGCCATCGAACTTGGTTTCGATGACCCACCCGGTACCAGTCGGAAGTGCGGGTGCCGGGGTGGCGAGCTGCGGCCCGAGCTTAGCCGGCAAGGGGACGAGCGGGGCGTTCGCGATGGCGGTATCGGACGCCATTTCGGTAGAGCCCGTTGACGCCTGGGTCAGCGCACCCAGCGGTTTTGTGATGACGCTATCCGGGAAAGCTGCCAACACGTCAAACTCTGCCAGCGGGCGCGCCCAGGCATCTCGCTTCTTGAAGAGGATCCACTGCTCTGATCTGTCGCCGGGCTTGGCGATGCGTACCAGTTCCCAACGGCCAGCCAACTTTTCACCGTAAAGTTCAAAGAGCAACTTGCCTGCTGCCATACCGTCACGCGGATCGCCGATCGGCTCCCACGTGCCACGGTCCCAGACAATCACCGAGCCGGCGCCATACTGTCTGGCCGGAATTTCACCCTCGAAGTTGATATAGTCGAGCGGGTGCTCCTCCACATGGACGGCGATGCGCTTTTCGCCGGGATCGTAGCTAGGTCCCTTGGGCACCGCCCAGCTGAGCAGCACGCCATCGAGTTCGAGCCGGAAATCGTAGTGCAGCCGCCGCGCCCAATGCTTCTGGATCACGAAGCGTAACGGATCGGCATTCTTACGCCGTTGTCGTCTTCCCGCTGGCTCTGGGGTGACGCTGAAGTTGCGCTTCTTCTGATAGCGGTCGAGATCAGGCAACCGCTCCGCGGTGCGAGCTCTAACCTTTGACGTCCCCGGGGTCGTTGCCATAGGAGTGTCGCATCTGGATCGCTCCCTTCCATGGACGATCAGCTGGCCCCTCTGTCTCTTGCCAGCATCGTCCCGGAGCAATCGCTGCGTCCTAGCCGTCGAAATGCACACGTGCACTATACGCCACCTTCACATTCCGTCGTTCGCCGCGTGGCACTACATAAACGTTTGACATGTCGGCTCCTCGGGTTGCCATCTTTCTGCAGTCTAGGCCGCTATCTCAATGCGCTGTAGAAGGCAGCGTCTTACACGTCTGCCCGGAAGGCCTGCCTTGCAACCGGCATGCTCACCCGTTAAGGGCCTGCCCCTGCAGGGTCAGGCCGCCGCCACTAGAATGGCTTCTTTAGCCACAACGCCACGGTGACAGCGATGTGCTATTCCGCACAGATTCACGCCAGCTATCGAAAGTACGTTCGGGAATTCGGGGCCTCTGTCAGTTTTGAGCATTTTGTCGAGCTCTTCTGGGAGAAGCGCAGAGACGGCGGCTGGTCCAAACTGCCTAAAGAAATGCGTGCCGCATTCCTTTCTGCCACGAACGACAAGGAGCGCGCTGTCGCCGACCTTGTTGCGGCGGGTAACAAAGATCAGGCGATAGCCTTGGAGACGGAGCTGTTCCAGCAGAAGACCCGGCTGACTACCGCCGAGCGCACATTGGCAGGCAAGCCGACAAAGAAGGCGGAGAACGATCAACGCATCGCGACTGACAAGATCGCGAGGGCACAGCGCAATCTTGCAGACCTGCAGCGAACTGATTTGCTGGATCGAGACTCGCGTATTTTCCCGGGCCATTACGCGCCCGTGATGGTGGTGCAGGATGGCCAGCGAGTTGTGATCCCGATGCGCTATCAATGCAGGCTGCCGGGGTGGACGCCCGCGATGGAGCGACAGAAACCTGGTACATACAATGCCAGACGCGACAATTTGAAGAAGGCATGGCGACAGCTATATGGCTATCGACACGGCATCATGATCGTCAATGCTTTCTACGAAAATGTCGCACGGCATCGGATGGAGCAGCGAGAGCTGGCGCCTGGCGAGCAGGAAGAGAACGTGGTTTTGGAGTTCAGGCCCGAGCCGCAGCAGGACATGTTGGTGGCGTGTCTATGGTCGATCAGCAAAGGAGGAGAGGGCGAGGCCGATCTCTATTCCTTCGCTGCCATTACCGATGAGCCGCCCGCTGAGGTGTCGGCCACAGGGCATGATCGTTGTATCGTGCCAGTCAAGCCCGAGCATGTGGAAGCCTGGTTGAATCCCGACGCGAAGAACTTGGCCGCGCTCGATGCAATCCTGGACGACCGGAACCAGCCTTACTACGAGCACCAGTTGGCAGCGTAGGGAACGAAGGATCCCGATTCCATGTCGTAGAATCGTTCCTGCATTGCGCCACTCAGGGTAATTGATGCGTGTTGGCCGACCGATACCTGCTCCTCCTCAGCCCCTCTGTGATTACTGCGGCGGGAAGGCGGTTCTTGCCCGCGTGGGAGAAGAGGCATACCCCTATTTGGAGGACCACGGGCCTGTGTGGATCTGCTCCTCGTGCCAGGCGTGGATCGGCGTGCGTGCGCGAAGCAAGCAACACACCCCGCTTGGAAAGTTGGCCGACGCGGCATTGCGCGAAAAGAAGAGCCGACTGCACGATGCCCTCGAGCCTTTGGTCACTGCGAAGATGCGGCGCGACGGTGTCAATGCCTTTGAGGCGCGGGGCAAGGCAATGAAGTGGCTGATTGCATCGCTCCACATTCCAGTCGACAGCCCCAGCATCCATGCCCTTTCGCTTGATCAGTGCGAACAGGCAATCCAATTCATCGCCGAATTCCAGGCCTCACGTGGGCGAGAGCCTTCGGGTTCCTGATGAGGGCAACGAGGATACCGTTAGCAGAAATTCCTGCTCGCGGTGTCCAGGGATCCAAGCATGGGCGACAAGTCGACAAAGCGTTGCGCGATCAGGTGTCGCACCTCGCCTTCGCATTGCCACTGGCCATAGACACCGAGCAGGGAGGCCGTCAATACCTCGCGTCGGTACTTCTCCATCACGGACGGCCAGACGATGACGCTGACGGTACCAGTCTCGTCCTCCAATGACAAGAAGACCACGCCATTAGCCGTGCTCGGGCGCTGCCGTACCGTCACGATTCCGCAGCCACGGGCAATTTGCCGCGTGGCATAGGTGGCAAGGACATCGGCGGGCACAAAGCGCAACCCGGCAAGCTTGTGGCGGAGCAGGGCAAGCGGATGTCGGTTCAGCGTGAGGCCGAGCGAGCGATAGTCGCTGACGATCTCCTCGCCTTCCGTTGGCTGTGAGAGTTCGGGCATTGGCTCGTCCAGATCCGCGGGCCGCAGCAGATCCTTGTCAGGGACTGCTGCAGCCGCCTGCCACATCGCCTGGCGTCGACTACCCGTAAGGCCAATCAACGCATTGCCAGCGGCCAGTACATTGACATCGTGCCGGTCTAGCGACGCTCTGCGAGCGAGATCCTTGACGGAGGCGAAGGGCCGGAGTGCGCGTGCCGTTTCGATGCGTTCGGCCGCTTCGCGGCGCATGCCCCTCAGCTGCGAGAGCCCCAGGCGTACGGCCAGCACCGAGCCTTCGTGACTTTCCAGGCTGGCGTCCCAGCCACTCACTGTCACATCAACCGGAAGAACCGTGACGCCATGGCGCTTTGCGTCCTGCACCAGCTGGGATGGCGTGTAGAAGCCCATCGGCTGGCTATTCAGCATGGCGCAGAGGAAGGCGGCAGGTTCGTGGCACTTGAGCCAGGCACTCGCGTAGACGAGAAGTGCGAAGCTTGCCGCATGGCTTTCCGGAAAGCCGTACTCGCCAAAGCCCTGGATCTGCCGGAAGATGCTCTCCGCGAACTCCGGATCGTAGCCGCGCTCGAGCATGCCCGTCACAATGCGTTCGTGGTATCGCTCCAAGCCACCTTTTCGCTTCCAGGCCGCCATGGCGCGACGCAGTTGATCCGCTTCCCCAGCTGAGAAGCCAGCCGCCAGCATGGCTACCTGCATCACCTGTTCCTGAAAGATCGGCACACCGAGTGTTCGGGACAGGGCTTGCTGCATCTGAGGGCTCGGATAGCTGACCGGCTCCAACCCCTGCCGGCGGCGCAGGTAGGGATGCACCATGCCACCTTGAACCGGCCCGGGCCGAACGATCGCCACTTCGACGACGAGGTCGTAGAACGTACGTGGTTTCAAGCGGGGCAGCATCGACATCTGGGCGCGCGATTCGATCTGGAACACGCCGACCGTATCCGCTCGCGAGATCATCTCGTAGGTCTTCGGGTCTTCCGCTGGGATGTCCTGCAGCTCGAAGACCTCGCCACGCTGCTGCGATACCAGATCCAACGCCCGTCGGATCGCAGACAGCATCCCCAGCGCAAGGACGTCGACCTTGAGCAGGCCCAGCGCGTCAAGGTCGTCCTTGTCCCACTGGATCACGCTGCGGTCAGCCATGGCCGCGTTTTCGATCGGCACCAGCCTGGAAAGCTTGCCACGGGCGAGCACGAATCCGCCCGTGTGCTGGGACAGGTGCCGGGGGAAGCCAAGCAGCGCCACGGCCATGTGCGCCCAGCGTTGGGACAGCTCCGCTTCCGGATCCACGCCGCTTTCGCCAAAACGCTTGAGCAGATCCGCTTTGCTGTCGAACCAATGGTGGGACTTCGCGACCAAGTCGACGATGGCAGGGTCCACGCCGAGCGCCTTGCCGGTGTCGCGCAGTGCGCTGCGAGGGCGGTAGGTTGTCACCGCGGCAGCCAGTGCGGCACGATCGCGTCCGTACTTCCGATACAGGTACTGGATTACTTCCTCGCGGCGCTGGTGTTCGAAGTCGACGTCGATATCGGGCGGCTCGGCACGTTCCTTTGAAATGAACCGCTCAAACAGCAGGTTTCCTCGTGCCGGGTCAACTTCGGTGATGCCCAGACAGTAGCAGACGGCGGAATTGGCTGCGGACCCGCGCCCCTGGCAGAGGATGCCGTTGGAGCGGGCAAAACTCACGATATCGTAGACCGTTAGAAAGTATCGCTCGTACGCCATGTCGCGGATCAGCGCGAGTTCATGCTCGAGCTGCTGCTGAACGGCAAGGGGGATGCCGGCCGGGTAGCGGCGGTGCGCGCCGACATAGGTCTCTTCCCGCAAGTAGTCGGATGGCATAACGCCGTCCGGCACGACTTCTTCGGGATACTCGTAACGGAGCTCGTCCAGCGAGAATTGGCACAGGTTTGCGATGTGGACCGACTCGGTCAGGTAGCGATGCGGGTAAATGTTGGCGAGCCGCAATCGAGCGCGCAGGTGCTGCTCGGCATTAGGCAGCAGGTCATACCCACATTCGGGAACCGGGCGATGCACACGGATGGCGGTCAGCACGTCATGCATGGGCTTGCGCGAGCGGACGTGCATGGTCACGTTGCCGGTGGCGACGATGCGCAGGTGATGCCGCGCCGCGGCCGCTTCGACGGTACCGCGGTGAATATCGTCCATCGGCTTGTAGAGCAGACTCAATCCCATCCACGACCTGCCTGCAAAGGTCGTGCTCACCCACGCCGATTGCGCCTCCAGCTTCTCGGCTGCCACGCCATAGTCCGGCGTGAACACGACCAGACAGTCTGGCAGCCCCTTCAGGTGCTGGTTCGGCGCTTCGGGCGCTGCCAGATCGCGTGGGGTCAGCACATAGGATCCCTTGGCGGCACGCATGCGCGCGAGCGTGATCAGTTCGCACAGGTTGCCATAGCCTTCACGGTTCCGGGCGAGCGCCAGGAAGGAGAGGGCGGGAGAGCCATCGGCGTTCTGCAGTCGGAACCACGCGCCGACCACCAGGCGTAGGCCGGCATTCTTGGCCTCCGTGTGGGCGCGAACGATGCCCGCGAGCGAGCACTCGTCGGTGATGGCTAGTGCGTGGTAGCCCAACTGGGCGGCGCGTTCAGCGAGTTCTTCCGGTCGTGAGGCGCCGGCGAGGAAAGAGAAGTTGGAGCGGCAGTGCAGTTCCGCGTAGGCGGGCAGACCCGTCGTGGCATTGATGTCCATGGCTTTCAGCCGAAGAGGCCATGCAGATACCACCGGGCCTCGTCGCCTTCGCGGCTGCCCATGCGTTCCTGAAAGATCCAATAACAGGTGTGGTCCTTCGCCTCCGCAACGAAATAGTCGCGTGTCACCAACTGGCCTCCCCACCAGCCCGACTCTATGCGCTCGGGCGGTGAGACGATACGCAGTGGCGAGCCGTAGAAGGGGCGGTGGTCGCGTTCAATCAGCGGCACCGGCTTGCCGAGCAGCCAAACGGGACGTGGCAGGCCAGCGGGCAACGTTGCGCTGGCCGGCTTGTCAGTGGCCGGCTGCCAGCCGTTGGCGACTTCTGGGCGGTAGTCGGCACGCAAGCACGGTTGGCGGACATTGTCAGCGCCAAGGCGTGCAACCAGCAACTCGAGCAGGCGTGCATGGTCTTCTGGTGTGCCGCCAGGCTCAGGGAACAACGAATCGCTGGGCGGTGCCACCGGCTCGGTCTCGACGGCAGACACCGCGACGGCGATCATCGGCGACTCGACAGTCAGCCGCGTCAGACGCTCTTTGAGCAGGCGAACCAAATGCTCTTCATGCCAGTTGGGCTCGGCCAGCGCAATCTCAATCTTCGTTGGTGCGATGGCAGCGCGGCCGCGCTCGTGGCGAAGTTCGACCGCAAACCGCTTGATGGCCAGGTGCCGGGCGGTTAGCCAGCCGACCATCTGTACCAGCAAGCCGCGAAGGTAGGCAAGGGCGGACTCAGCGTTCTCCATCCTATCCGGAAGATCCACAGCGGCGTCAAACGATGGGGGAGCTTCGACCCATTCGAAGACTTCCGGTGCTTCCCCATGCGCGCGATCCAACGCTTCAAGGATGGCGCCGCCGCATCGGCGCTGCAGGCCTGCGCGCGGCAGCCGGCGCAGGTCTCCTAGCGTCCGGCAGCCGAGGCCGTCCAGCCACTCATCAAACGGGCGCGCCGCCGGCAGGATAGCAACGGGCATGCCGGCCAGCGTTCGCACCAATGTGGGCAGACGTAGTGCAGTGCCGCCGCCAGAGCGCGCAAGCAGCCAGGCGCCTTCTGCGGTTGGTGCGCATCCCGCGACAGCGCTAAACCCCATTGCCCTGACGGCCGCCAGCATCCGTTGCCGCAGCTTGCGGACGCCGCCGAAGAGTCGCAGCGTGGTGCTGATGTCGACAAGCACCGCCGCCTCCTCGGACGCAGCGACATTGGGTGAGAACTGCAGCATCGCCATCGTGACACGCTCGAGCGCCGCCAGTTCTGCGCAACCATCGCGGTCAAAGAGAATGGTCTGCGGTGCGATCGTCTGCACGCCTCCGCGGCGCATTGCCGGCTTCACGCCGGCCGCCATGGCCAGCGGCGACGCCAAATGCACGCGCTCCTTGTCCAGGACAGCAACCGCCAGCTCAGTGGACCAGTTCGGCCGGAAGACTTCGAGGGGCAGGGACGACAGGCGCAGGCAGATCCACAGGCGCAGCATGGCGATACAACAGAATGGGGGAGGGCTGCAGGGCTACGTTAAGCGGCGATTCCTGCTGCGGGCCTCGACGCTTAACGAACTGCACACGAATTCCGTCCGATGCGGGCTCCAATGTCAGGCGCAGCGGCGCCGGCGAGGCATCGCGTGCACAGGCCGTCGGACGAACAACGAAGAAAAGGACATCGGAGGCTTGGGCGGCAAGATGCAGACGCCGAAGCGCATCGTTACGCAGGTGCGACTGCCAAAAGATGAGCGCTCCGCAGGTCCCGGCGCGCAAGATCTGCTCCGCGGCCCATAGGGCGTCAGCGGTGTGCCGGGTTTCGACCCAGAGAATCTGCGCGGACGGGACGCCCCAGTTGGCGAGCGCCAACGCTTGAGGCGCGTGCGGCGGTGCCAGAAGCGCGACAGGGCGGTTCGAGCGCCCAACGAGAGCAGGGCGTAGCAGGCGCAACTCGCCGATACCCGGCTGGCGCTGCAGCAACTCCGTCAGGCAACTGATCGGCCAGCCGCCGCCCGGAAGCTCCTTGTCGAGCGACGGATACCCTGTCGGAACGGTGCGTGCGTTGCCCTGAGCAAGCTGCGAGGCAAGCCAGAGAGACGGATGAATGGATTCTGGGGCGACGGTTAACATGGCGAACTCCTGCCGCAAGTGTACTGTATATCCATCCAGTATTCACCTGTACCATCCATCACACGATCCATTCTCCTGCGGGAGCCCATTACAGCACTGTCGGGCGAACCGCATCACCTTTACAATCCGATGTTGCAGGCAAGCGCGGAACTGTAGAGGTCGTCGAAAGGCGGCAGCCCGTTGCAGGTGGGATCCTCCAATCCGGGGCATGCAACCGCTTTTTTCGGTCGCGACGGCGGCAGAGACCGCACTTGGCCGGAGCCGGCGTAACTGGTCAAACGTTCAGCGGCCTTGGAGACCTGCCGGCAACGGAACTCGGCGGTGTGAAACCTTTAAACCGCTTTGCCTTGGCGTTGAGTAAGCGCGTCATGCCTTGGCAACGGAAATGTCATGCAGCAAGCCATTGCAAAAAACGCAGCAGCAGGTTAGCATTTGCTTAACAACTAATCCGCGATGTCGGTGTGGCTTGACCACCTGGTGCGCGGGGGAAAAAGCCGGCGAAAGCCGGTTTTTTCGTTTCTGGAGCCGGGAATGGGAGGGCAAGGTGGCCGGACGCTCAGGACGCGCGTCTATGTCGACGGGTACAACTTCTACTATGGTTGCCTGAAAGGCAGTCGCTACAAGTGGCTAAACCTGCACGCACTGTTCGAAAACCAAATTCTTCCTTCGATCCTTCATAAGGGCCCGGGCGGATCGCCGGACCGGCATGAACTGCTCCCCGTCGCGGTGAAGTACTTCACCGCGACTATCGTGGAGACAGCCGCCAAGGGCCCGGATTCCGTGTCGTCGCAGGACGCCTACCATACCGCGCTCGAAAATTACTGCGCAGGCCGGCTCAAAATCGTTAAAGGATACTTCTCAGTTTCCCAAGTCAGGGCGCCGAAGGTCGACCACGCTAACCCTGGCAAGTGGCCCCGCCACTGTGAGCGCGTGGACATTTGGAAGTTCGAGGAGAAGCAGAGCGATGTCCAACTCGCACTGCATGCCTACCATGATGCTCTAACAGGCGACGTGGATCAGGTCGTAATTGCCTCGAATGACACGGACCTGGCACCGGCACTGCAAATGATCCGCGACAACACGAATGTCGTCGTGGGACTGGTGAATCCCACTTGCGACCATCGACGCCCGCCCAACACGAGTCTCGTTCAGCTCAGTCATTGGACACGTGAGCACATTTCCGAACAAGAACTTGCTGCCGCGCAGTTGCCGCGGGTGGTGCCGCGCAAACGTGGCGTGAGCCTCAAGCCAACGTCCTGGTACGCGCGGCCTGACTTGCTAACCCCCGCTTTGACGTTGGCCACTAAGGTGCGAGGCAGTAAAGGGGCCGCGTTCAAATGGCTCAGCACCCCGAATGAGCATCTGGGGGGCGCGGTCCCTTTGGACCTTTTGGAGTCGGACGAGGGTGCCGCCGCGGTGATAGGTTATATGGAAGACTGGATCGCCAAGCACCCGAAAAGCGGTGATCTGGAATAACACATGACTGCACCCAATTGCCCGGAAGAACGAAAGAGCATCTGACAGACCATTTGCTCAAGCGTGAAGTGGTCGCGCTATCGGCGTGCCGCCCACTGGTCGGGCGGTCCGAGAGGTGAAACCCCAAAAAGCACGACCGCACGGACATTTCTAATTAGCCAGCCCACCGACAATTAAAAACAGCCTGGACACGACACGACATGCTTGTTCGATACGAAAGGTGCCTCGGGCGGCTGTCGGAACCGACCGCAGTTCAGTCGGCCGTCGACGAGCAGGCGCAGGGAAGGGGCACGAAGTCGAAATGGGCGGCGGCATACATGGCTTTGCACGCCCATATTACTTCGCCGTCCTTGTAGAAGATGACCCATTCGCCAGAGCTAACGTCAAGAGTGGTGGGGGGGGGGGGGGGGGGGG
>NZ_BAAILO010000623.1:60139-63513 GCF_054589115.1 Cupriavidus sp. 8B
GTCAAAGCACTATGCGCGCCGCGAGCTCAAAGTTCGGGCTAAGGAATGCCGCCGTCAGCACCATGGGCGACCTTTGAACGCGCACGCGAGCGCCTGCAGCACAGCCAACCCCCACTTTAGTGGGGTGTCCATAATTGAACTTTCTCGTGTGCCGCGACATTAAAGTGCGATACAGTTGTCTTAACATTTAAAAGGAAGCCACGAGATAGCAACTACGTCGGATGTATCTCGGGCAATGGCTATACGGCCCCGTACCAACGGCTGGCTGCTTTTGCAGGCGATTCATGGGCGGGGTCTCGGGGGAAGTTGGGGTGCGCCATAAGCTGACGCAATTTTTACGACCGCTGTGCCGTTTGGGATCTGTTACGGTCACGCTCTCTACGCTCTTGCTTGGGATTCTGAGCACAACCATCGTGTATGCGGTCTGCACCGAATTGCTGGAACGGGATGCCGAGCTACGCTTCACGAGCGATACGGACGACGTCATTCAGCAGATCGATACCCGCATCCGCCTTTACACCGACGTGTTGGTGACCATGCAGGCGCTCTTTGGAGCGAGCGACCACGTCTCACGCGCTGAGTTTCGCGATTTCGTCAATGGCCTGAGCCTGCCGCAGCGCTATCCTGGCTTTCAGACCCTCAATTACGCCCCGTACGTGCCGGCCGCGGAATTGGCTGCGTTCGTGGCCAGCCAGCGCAAGGACCCTGTCCTGCACAAAGCCGGCGTGGACTTTGCCATCCGTCCTGCCGGCCGGCGCCCTGCCTACTTCGTGCTGACCTACGCCGAGCCGCTCGGCGAAAATCGAACTTCGATCGGTATCGACATGGGCGCCGAACCGCACCGCCTCGGGGCACTCGAAAAAGCGCGCGATACCGGACAAGCCGTCAGCAGCGGACGCCTTATTATCAGTGAAGCCCGGAGACCCCACGTCGGCATTGCATTGCGGCTGCCGGTCTACAGGAACGGCCTGCCGCTGGAGGACGTGGAAGCGCGTCGTCGCGCCTACGTCGGCTCGGTTGGCGCAGGCATACGGGTTGGCGACCTGCTGAGCAACCTGGCCAACCAGGAAATGCTGCGCAGGACTCGCTTCCGACTTTACGATGCTGGCGATTCAGATATGGAGGCGATATCGCCTTCACCGGCCACATTGCTCTATGACAGCCTCAACGGGCTGTCCGAGAACGCCGGAGGCCAGACAAAGCCGCTGGCGATCGCCGATCCGATCGACCAGATTAGCGCGAGCGAGTGGAAAGGTCCGATACAACGTGCAAACGTTGCGGCAAGTCGCCCGTATCTCAGCAAGACTATCTATCAATCCTTTGGCGGGCGGCGCTGGCTGATCGAGTTCTCCGCAGCCACGATGGCGATCAGCGGCCCTCAGCGCTTCCTACCGGCCTTGGTACTCGGATCCGGACTGATCATCAGCCTCTTGCTGAGTGGGTTGGCGTATGCGCTGTCGAGTTCTCGTACGCGCGCCCTCGCCGTGGCGGATGGCATGACGCGAAGCTTGCGCGAGAGCCAGGCCGCGCTTGCCGAAGCACAGCGCATTGCGCGCCTGGGTAACTGGCGCATCGACCTGGAAAGGAATTGGGCAGATTTCTCCGGCGAGATGGTGCGCCTGATCGGCGGCCAGAGAGCAAGACCTACGCTCGACATGCTCTTGCATGCCGTCGATGCCGACTACCGCGCCACCCTAGTGGCGCGCATGCAGACCGCATTGGCCGACCGCGGGGCCTTCGAACTGGAATGCTCCTACCGCTCTTCGCGCGGGCGCAAGGGCTGGCTTCACCTGATCGGGAACGCGCATGGCCTCGAGGGCACGCGCATCTTGCGTGGCACCGCTCAGGACATTTCCCAGCGCAAGGCCGCCGAACAAGCGCGTACCCATGAACATCGGATCGCGTTGCACTTGTCCACCGCGACCTGCGCAGCCAAAGTCCCGGAACAGATTGTCCGCACCCTGGTCGAGGGCATGGAATGGGAGGCGGGCGCATTCTGGCCTTCCGAGGCAGGCCGTGCGATGCAACTGGCCCCGGTCTGCGTGACGCCGAGCAGGGAAGTGGGATGCTGGCTGGCAAAGCGTATGACCTGGCCGCAAGCAACAACGGCGCTCATGCCGGACGGACCACAATGGTATGCCAGCCGTGGTGCCATCGCCAGGATGCCGCAGCACGAGTGGCTGGGCGAGCAAGGCATCCTGACTGTTTTTACCTTCCTGCTGCGAAGGGGCACCGTCACCCTCGGCGCGGTTGAACTGTACTCGCGCGACAGGCGTGCGCGAGATCGATACGCACTCGCTATGGGGAGTGCGATCGCCTCCCAGACCAGCCACTTCTTGCTGCGCAAGGAAGCCGAAGAGAATCTGCGCTTCATCGCCAATCACGACGCGCTCACCGGGCTGCCGAATCGGCTGATGTTCAGGGATCATCTGGAACGACGACTGGCGATACCGCAATCCCGCCAGGACGGCCTGAGCGTTCTCTTCGTCGATCTCGACCAGTTCAAGATTGTGAACGACACCATGGGCCACGACGCGGGAGATATCTTGTTACGAGGCGTCGCGGACCGCCTGCGCGCTGCCCTGCCTGATGTGGAACTGATCGCGCGCCTCGGCGGCGACGAATTTGTCGTGCTGGTTGAGCCGAAGGGCGATCCGACCGTGTTGAGCCGGACCATTCGGAATTTGCAGGCAGCGCTTGCGCCGGGTTTCGCCGTCAACGACAAGGAGTTGCGCATCACGGCGAGCATCGGCATCAGCTCCTTTCCGGAGGACGCGGCCGACGCGCAGACGCTGCTCAAGCATGCAGACCTGGCAATGTTTAGCGCAAAGCAGCGCGGCAAGAATGCCCACCAATTCTATGCCCGCGAGATGAGCGAATCCTTGCGGCGGCGCGTCGATATGGAAGCGCATCTGCGCCGCGCGCTAGAACGCAACGAGTTCGAAATCTACTACCAGCCCCGCATCTCCCTCACGACCAATGCCTGTACGGCCGTGGAGGCGCTCATCCGCTGGCACCATCCCGAGTTCGGGCTGGTTTTGCCGGGAGATTTCATTCCCTTTGCGGAGGAGTCGGGTGCCATTGTGCAGATCGGCGCGTGGGTCCTGCGCGAGGCTTGCCGTCAGAATGCACAATGGCTCGCGCAGGGATTGGCGTCTATGCGCGTCGCTGTCAACCTTTCGGCCCGGCAGTTTGCCGACAAGAGTCTCCGGCTCATAATCCTCGATGCCCTGCGGCAAGCGGGCCTGCCAGGGAATCTCCTGGAACTCGAACTGACCGAAAGCCTGGTCATGCGGGATGCCGAGCAAGCAGCGCGCTGGCTCTCGAAACTCAAGAGAACGGGTGTGCGACTGGCCATCGACGATTTTGGCACG
>NZ_BAAILO010000624.1:0-519 GCF_054589115.1 Cupriavidus sp. 8B
GACGATCTGGATAACGCCCGTGCATCCATCGACATGCTTGGGCACACGCTGACGGGGCGGATTCGCATCAGCGTACCCACCGGCATTGGCAGATTATTTGTCGGATCGAAGCTACGAGAGTTCGCGCGGATTCATCCGGGAATCTCACTAACAATCACCTTCAATAATCGGATCGAAGATCTTATCGCTTCCGAAGTCGACATCGCGCTGCGGATCGCGCGAACACCGCCTTTGGATTACGTCGCGCGTGAAGTTTGTTCTATCGACTGGGTCCTTTGCGCATCCGCGGATTATTTTCAGAGGCGCGGACCGATTAGCCACCCCGCGGACCTCGCGTCGCAGACTTTTATCGGGTTGCCGCCAAGTCAGGAATCCACGATCGAGCTTAGAAATCGAAATGACGATACGGACGCCCAGCTCGTCCATATCCAGCCAACGCTACAATCGGCAGACTACCCATTTATCCTCGATGCTGTACTGGAAGGCATGGGCATCGGTATTCTGCCAACATATGCAATG
>NZ_BAAILO010000625.1:0-215 GCF_054589115.1 Cupriavidus sp. 8B
CCCAAGCACGTCATGGACCTGCTGCTCGACGCGATCTGCGTCGTCGACCGCCAGGGCCGTTTTCTGTCCGTCACGGGCGCTTGCGAAAGCATCTTTGGCTACCAGCCGGAGGAGATGCTGGGCACGCCGATGATTGACTTCGTCCATCCCGAGGATCGGGCGAGAACGCTGCAGGCCGTCGAGCGGATCGAGGCTGGCTATCTGCAGCGTCATTT
>NZ_BAAILO010000626.1:0-408 GCF_054589115.1 Cupriavidus sp. 8B
AAACATGTCTCGGCCATCGCGGGTCTGAGTTATCACAACTGCCTGTTCCGCCTTTATGACGGCGCGATCAAGAGCGCACAGATCGTGGAGTTTCTCGAGGCACTGCGCGCGCACCTCAAGCGCCGCCTGATGATCATCTGGGACGGCGCTGCGCAGCACACGCATCGTGCGCGACTACCTCGATAGCACTAGTGGTGCAGTACAGATGGCCTTTGTCCCGCCCTACAGCCCGGACCTGAATCCTGTGGAGTATCTCTGGGCCTGGCTCAAGCGCCATGCCCTGGCCAACTTCTGTCCACACTCGCTCGCCGAACTCAAAACAACCGCCCGCAATCGGCTGCGCAGCGCACAGCAACGCGCCAACATCATTGCTGCGTGCTGGAAGCAGGCCGAGTTGTGGTGATGTCA
>NZ_BAAILO010000627.1:0-209 GCF_054589115.1 Cupriavidus sp. 8B
CAATTCTCATCGCCTGGAGCCGGCCGATCCAGGCAAGTACACCAGTTGCCTGACCGATGCCGAATGGGCGCTGGCGGCCGACCTGTTCGAACGGCCTGAGGGACATCGGGGACGACCTGCAGTGTACGAGAGGCGCCGCATGGTCGATGCGTACTGCTACGTGCTGCGCACGGGCTGCTCCTGGCGCATGCTGCCGCGCGAGTCCTTTC
>NZ_BAAILO010000628.1:0-16735 GCF_054589115.1 Cupriavidus sp. 8B
ACCAGTTCCCGCAACTGCGCGTGATGCTCCTCGTCTATGGCCAAGGGCCTTCCCATCTTCCCCATGACTGCATCTCCATGTTCAGTTTAGGAAGAACAGGTCTTTCTTTCTTTTGTCTCCACCCTCTTTACGAGTAAAGAAAAGTGACATCTCACACGTTCCCAAACGGCCAACACCGTACAGCCGCGACAGCAGCTAGAAGCAATAAAACCCCGCCCTAAAGAGACACCCCCGCGTCAGCGGGCCACAAGCAATACACATCGCACACTTCCCCCAACCCACAATTCCTGCTCCAAGCTCAACAGACTTTGCGAACGAATCAGCGGAACGGGACACTGACTTCGCTGCCCAGGCGCTCGATGGTTGCATCCAGAAAGGCGCGCAGCCGCCCCAGGCGGCGCAGGTCGCGGTGATAGCCCACCCAGACATCGCGCCCGGGCGGCGCCTCGCCCATGTCGATGGCCTGCAGCCCGCCAAGGCGCTCGGCCAGCACGCAGGGCAGGACGGCCAGCCCCGCGCCGGCCGCGCACAGCTTGGCCTGCGCCTCGCGGCTGTTGCTGCCGAATGCCACCCGGGCGTTGGGCAGCAGCTTGCGCATCCAGGCCACATCCGGCAAGCCCGCGAAACCCGCGTCCAGCGTCAGCAGGGCATGGCCCGCGCCGTCGCCAGCGCGCGGCGGCGCCACGCCGGGCGCCGAGTAGAGTGCGTAGTCCATGTGCATCAGCTTGCGCTGCACGATATCGGCCTCGTCAAACGCGCGGATGCGAAACACCAGGTCGGCCTCGCGGCGCGCCAGGCTGAGCAAGCGCGCATCGGTGACCAGTTCCACCGCGACGCGCGGATGCGCGCGGATAAAGTCCGCGATCACCGGCGTCAGCATGTGCACGCCAAACCAGTCGGACGACGAGATCCGCAGCATGCCGTCCAGTTCCCGCGCCTGGCCGCCGAGCTGGCGCTCGAAGGCGATCGCCTCCTCCTCGATGCGCTCCGCGTGGGCGAGCACGGCGGCGCCTTCATCGGTCAGCACGTAGCCGTCGCTGGTGCGCTGGAACAAGACATGGCCGACGGCATCCTCCAGCGCCTTCAGCCGGCGGCCCATGGTTGGCTGGGTCTGCCCGATCGCGCGCGCGGCGCCGCCCAGGGTGCCGGCCCGGGCGATCGCCAGGAAGACCTTGATATCGCTCCAATCCATGCGGGGAATGTGCTGACGTTAGTTTGGCAGGTGTCGGGCTCAGCGCGGCCACGCAACTCGCAGGCGGCTGCGCGATGATGGCACGGCGGTGTGGCGGGAACAATAGCGGGCGCGCCGGGGAGCGGGCCGGCATCCCGTCAACTTCAGGTGGAGGACGCCTGGTCTTCCAGGGCCCAGTAGTCGGGCACTTCCAGGCTGGGGCTGCGCAGCACCATCGTAAAGCCGCACTGGCGGCAACGGTAGACAAAGGGGGCGCCGTCCTGGGCCACCGCATTGGCGCGCGCAGCCTCCAGGTCCTCGTGCGGCGGCAGGTGTCCTGGCCTGCCGGCCTGGCGCTTGCATCGCTCACACGGCAACATCGACTGACCTCGTCTGGATAGCTGGGTAACTTGATCGGGGGCGCGGACGCGATCCGGTGCTACCGGATGGCAGCGCGCAAAATTGATGCAATGCAACATAATTATAGGCGCTTTTCGCATCCTTGCCAGATTTATAGCTGGCGATGAGTCGCCTTGCAGTGCAGCGAAACTACGGTCGCAAAACGCAACAATGCCCGGCTAGCGGTCAGGGAGCGTGGGCGCCGTGAGGAGGTCTCGCCGCGCGTCCGGGTTCGATTCGGCTTGCGCCGAAACATCGCCCGGAGGCCGTTCCCGCGGTGGCTCGGCCAGGGGCACCGTGACGACGGCGAACACGGAAAACGGGCACCAGAAAGACGGCCTGAAGAGACTCATTCTGCGGATGACGATGGCGCCGGCAAGAAATGGTGAAGGTTCTGAAAGGCGAAGGACCGGCGAGGCAGCGCCCGGCCGGTCCGGCTCCAGGATTGATAAGCCTTACCTATCTTAACGACCGAATCGGCAGATGGTTGAGGCTGTCATCAACTATTCATGAAACCCGGCAAAAACACTGCGCACGTGGACGGAATGCATCCAGGTGCCATGCAATGTGTACCGCAGCCTTACTGCCCGGAAGCCCCGTCGCGCGCCTTGCGCTTGGCCGGCCGGCCCGTCTTGACGGTCTCGACCTGGGCCACGACGGCCAGCAATTGCCGCTCCGGCAGCGACTCCAGCATCTTGAGCCCGGCCCGCAGCAACTCGCTCTTCTTCACGTGCGCGCCGCCGTTCAGGCAGCGCCGTTTGAGCTCCGCCAGCTTGGCATAGTCCCACTCCGGCATGGTGAAGCTGTCGCGCACGACCTTGGCCTTGGCGGGCTTCTGTGCCTTCTCAACCTTCTCGGCTTTCTCGGCCTTCGGTGCGGCAACCACGGTCTTGACCGTTTCAACCTTGGCTGCCTTCACTGCCGTGTGCGTCTTCCTTGCGCGCGTGACCGGCCGCTTCACCACGGCGGCCGCCTTTTTCTGCGCCGCGGTGGGCGCGGGCGCACGCGTGCGCCCATTCAAGACCGTTGCCATGCATCCTCCTGTTTTGATCGCATTGGTATAAAAACAGTATATACCGTTTATATCGTTGATTTTCGCAAGCGGTGCGAAAGGGAGGGAACAGCCATGGCCGTCAATCGGGACGGGGCCGGGGAGACACGGATTTCGTCAAAAAACCTGCCATCCCCGCGAAGGGAAAAGTGTCCACCGGCCCCGTCAGGATCTTAGCCGCCGGTAATTTCATTCTTGCGACGAAGCGCAACGTCCCACGCTAGATGCCCGGCGCGGACCCGCTGGCGATGGCCTGCAGCGCCGCCTTGTCGGATAGCGTCAGGCGCCCGTATTCCAGGCGCAGCACGCCCTGCTTCTCCCAGTCCTTGAGCTGCCGGTTGACGCTCTGACGGGACACGCCGAGCATATGGCCCAGGTCTTCCTGGGAGAGCTTCAGCGCGGCGGGGGCGCCGGATTTCCGCACGCCTGGCGTGCCGTGGGTGGACAGCGCATGCGCATGCTCGACGGCAAGCAGTCGCCGCGCCAGCCGCACCGGGAACGGCATCAGGATCACCTCGTCGATCCACTCCAGTGCGCTGCGATAGCGCCGGCAGATCAGTTGTGTGAACTCCATCAGCCAACGTGGCTCGCGCGCGATGAGCGCATGGAAGGTGGCGGCGGGAATCACCAGCAGCTCGCTGGCCTCGGCGGCACGCGTGTCGTACACGCGATGCGCGTCGATGAAGAGCGAGACCTCGCCGAACCACTGCCCGGCTTCCAGCAGGCTGACCACTGCCTCGCGCCCGTTCTGCGCCGTGCTGCTGACCTTGATGGCGCCGCGCTCGACGCAGAAGAGCGCGTCCGGGTTGGAGCCGTAGGTAAACAGCACCTCGCCCTTGACCAGTTGCCTGCGCATGGCATGCGACCGGAGCAGTGCTTCGAGCTCGGCCGAAAACTGTCCAGCGGCGGCGGCGTCAGCTTCGTGCGGCTGCGGTCGTGTGCTCTTGCCTTTGCCCCGGTTATGCTGCTGATGCTGCTGATGCTGCTTGTGCCGCTCAGGCCGGATCGGTGCGGAACCAGCCGGTGAGTGCCCAGCGGGTCTTGTGGCAGGGCAATACCTCATGCGGGACCAGGTCGCTGCGAAACACCACCAGCCGCGCGCGCTGCGGCAGCACGCGGTGCAGCTCGGTGGCGCCGTCGTCCTGCGCGTAGAGGGCGAGCTCGCCGCCATCGCGCTCGCTCCATTCGGGATTGAGATAGAGCACCAGCGAAATCTTGCGATGCAGGGTCGCGCGGTGCTGGTCCACGTGCTTCTTGTAGGCGGTGCCGACCGGATAGTGCGAGAAGTGGAATTCCTCGCGCTTCAAGCCCAGGAAGTACCGCTCGTTCAAGGCCTCGCGCAAACCCGCCGCCCAGGCCTGGAAATCCGCGCTGGCCGCGCCGGCGGGGGCATCGTCGAGCCACAGGATCGAATCGCCGCGAATGCCCGCGTCGCGCGCGGTGGCCTCGCCCCGCCCGATGCGGGCCGGGTGGAACAGGCCGGCCTCCCACGCCGCGCGGCTCTCGGCATGCAGCCGCGCCGCCAGCGTGGTGTCGATGAGGTCGTCGGACACGGCCCAGCCCTGCTCTTCGAGGGCGACAAACAAACGTTCCAGGGCTGACATGGGTGGGAGATTTCGTGCTGGGGAAACGTCAAAGGAAACGTCAAAACGAAAAGGGCCACCTGGACAAAAGGAGGCCCTTGGCGCGCGGGCGCATATATTAACAGCGCCGGGGCCGCCAGCCGTGCCGGCTGCCCCGCCGGCCTACAACCCGCTGCTGTCGAGATACTCCAGCGCCAGGCTCACCGCGCGGCGGGCCTTGAGCACATAGATCACCTGCCGGTCGCGCACGACCAGGGTCAGCACATCGGCCTGCATGAGTTCATTGAAATGGTGGCTGGCGCGCGGCAGGCTCAGCCCGGCGACGCCGGCCAGGTCGAACGCCGGCATGCCGGCTTCGCCCGCTTCCAGCAGCGCGCGGCAGATGGCGGCACGCGCTGGCACTGTCAGCAGCGCATACGTCAGTGTGCTTTCTTGATCGGTCTCCATGGCCACGCCTTCCCGCTCGTCGTCCAGATGTCATGTAGTTATATGCGTCGGCCGGCCGGATTGCCGCAGCCCTCCCGCCGTGACCGCCTGACACCTACTTTCTACGCGGCAGGCTCAGCAAATGCAACCCGCCGGGGCTCGCTGGCGCACATTTACACAAGATTACAACAGGCTGCGGTGGCCCGCCCGTGGCCGCAAGCGCGGCCACGGGCGTCCTTGCCGGCGCTGGCGCGCGCTCGTTTTTTGCCGCGCCGCACAATCCGGCACCCACCCGCTGCAAGATCCCGTAACAGGCGCGCGCGCCCGCCGCGTGCCGCAACCGTGGATGTATTTCACGCCTCACTTGATTGCGCGGCAGTGGCGCCGCCCGGCGCATCGGCGTAAGCATCGGCGTAAGCGAGTGAAATATCCGGTAATGCGCAGCGCGTTTCACACCTGCGCGCGCCGCACTATGCTTGCCATAAGACCAGCCAGCGCTGCGCTGCGCCGCGCCGGCGGTGGCATGCGCGGGAAAACCAATCCGCCAGCCCAAGCAGGAAACGACAAACAACGGCATCGCCTCACGAAAGTCCGTCATGACCATCGCTTGCCCCTTGCATTCATGAACGCCGCGCGTTTGCTTTCGCCGCGCCTGTTTTGCATCGCCCTGGCGTCTGCCTGGATGGGCGGCTGCGCGGTCGGGCCGGACTATCGGCGCCCCCCGGTGGAGACCCCTGCCGCGTATCGCGAGGCCGTGCCGGACGATCACCAATGGAAGGTCGCCGAGCCCCGCGCGGTGGACCTGACCCAGGCCTGGTGGGCGGGGTTCGACGATGCCCGGCTGAATGAGCTGGTGGGGCAAGCCAACGCAGCCAACCAGAGCCTGCGCCAGGCCGAGGCCCAGTACCGGCAGTCCCGCGCGCTGGCGCAGGCGGCGCGGGCCGGCTTGTATCCCACGCTCGGCGCAGGCGTGGCCGTGGGGCGCGCGCGGACCAACGCGCTGGGCATCCAGACCGTGTCCAACACCCATTCGGCCAACCTCGATGCCAGCTGGGAGATCGACCTGTGGGGCCAGGTGCGGCGCAGCATAGAGGCCGCCCGCGACAACTCCCAGGCTAGCGCCGCCGACCTCGCGGCCGCGCGGCTGACGATCCAGGGCGAACTGGTGCAGGACTATATCCAGCTGCGCGTCACCGATGTGCTCAAGGCACTGTATGCCCGCACCCTGGCCGCGTATGAAGAATCGCTCAAGCTGACCCAGAGCCAGTTCCGCGCCGGCGTGGCCACCTCTGGCGACGTGGCGCTGGCCCAGGTGACGCTGAACGCGGCGCAAGCGCAGGCGATTGATCTGGACGTGCAGCGCAACCAGCTGGAACACGCCATCGCCGTGCTGTTGGGGCGCGCCCCGGCCGAGTTCACGCTCACGCCCGAGCCGTTTTCGATGCGCCCGCTGGCGGTGCCCCCGGGACTGCCCTCGGCGCTGCTCGAGCGCCGCCCCGACATCTCGGCGGCCGAGCGCCGCATGGCGGCGGCCAATGCCAATATCGGCGTGGCGCGCGCCGCGTACTTTCCGTCGCTGGTGCTCTCCGCTGTGGGCGGCGCCAGCAGCGGCAGCCTGGCCAACTGGTTCGGGCCGCCCGGCCGGGTGTGGTCGCTGGGCGCGGCGCTGGCCGGCACCATCTTCGACGGTGGGCTGCGCAACGCGCAGAACGACCAGGCCGTGGCGGCCTACGACGGGGCCGTCGCGGCGTACCGGCAAACCGTGCTCAGCGGCATGCAGGAGGTGGAAGACAACCTCTCGGCGCTGCGCGTGCTCGACCAGGAAGTGGTGGTGCAGGACCACGCGGTGGAAGCCGCCCGCGTGGCGGAGCGCGTGAGCCTGGCGCAATACCGCGCCGGCACCGCTTCCTACCTCTCGGTGGTAACGGCACAGGCCCTTTCCTTGTCTAACGAACGGACCGCTATCCAGTTGCGAGGCCGGGAGCTTGCAGCCAGCGTGGCGCTGGTCAAGGCGATCGGCGGCGGCTGGCAAAGCGATGCGCTGGCCCAACCCTGATCCCCTGGCCCCCTGATCCACATCGACAGACCACCTTCAAGGCAATCCATGGCGACCCAGTCCTTCCGTCGCAATCCCGTCCTGATCGGCCTGGCCGTGCTCGTGCTGGCAGCCGTGGTGTGGTTCGCCGTCGGCCCGCTCAAGCGCATGGTGGCGCCGCGCCGGGCAGCGCCGCCGGCGCCGGCGGTCTCCGTGACCAGCGCGCAGGTCAAGCGCGAGGATGTGCCGATCGGCCTGGCCGGCGTCGGCACGGTGCAAGCGATGGCCACGGTGACGGTCAAGCCACGCGTGGACGGCCAGCTCGACCGCGTCGGCTTTGTCGAAGGCCAGGACGTGAAGGCCGGGCAGTTGCTGGCGCAGATCGACCCGCGCACGTTCCAGGCGCAGTTGCAGCAAGCCATGGCGCAAAAGTCGCGCGACGAAGCGCAGCTAGCCAATGCGCGTCTTGACCTGCAGCGCTACGAGGGCCTCATCAAGGAGAACGCCACCACGCAGCAGACGCTGGATACCCAGCGCGCGCAGGTGGCGCAGCTGGCCGCCGCGGTGAAGACCGACGAAGCACTGGTCAACGTCGCCCGTGTGCAGCTCGACTACACCACCATCACCGCGCCGCTGTCGGGACGCGTGGGTGCGCGCCTGGTGGACCCGGGCAATATCGTCCACGCCGCCGACGCCAACGGCCTGGTGGTGATCCGCCAGATCGACCCGATCGACGTGGTGTTCACGCTGCCCGATGGCGAATTCCAGCGCATCAACCGCGCCATGCAGGCCAGCGGCACGCCGCTCGCGGTGCAAGCCAGCGAGCGCGCCACCGGCCAGTTGCTGGGACAGGGCAAGCTGGTTCTGCTCAACAACACCATCGACACGACCTCCGGCACCATCCAGCTGAAAGGGCGCTTTCCCAATCCGTCGCACACGCTGTGGCCCGGCCAGTACGTCAATGCGCGGCTGGTGCTCGGCGAGCGCGACCAGGCGCTGACCATCCCTGCCGCCGCCGTGCAACGCGGCCAGACCGGCACCTATGTCTATGTGGTGCAGGCGGACCATACCGTGGCGTCCCGCCCGATCGAGGTGGCGGAAACGCAGGACGCCAAGGCCATCGTGACCAAGGGGCTGGCGCCTGACGAGCGGGTCGTGGTGGACGGGCAGTACAAGCTCAAGCCCGGCACCCGCGTGAACGAGACGACCGCAGCCACCACCGTAGCGGTAGCCGGTGCCGCGCCCGCCTCCGCGCCTGCCGCCGGCGGGCCGGCAAACGTCGCCGGGAACGCACGGCCATGAGCATTTCCGCGATCTTCATCAAGCGCCCGATCGGCACCTTGCTGCTGGCGCTGGCGGTGCTGCTGGTCGGCGTGGCCGCGTGGCCGCTGCTGCCCATCGCGCCGCTGCCGCAGGTGGATTTCCCCACCATCCAGGTGTCGGCGAACTTGCCCGGCGCCAGCCCGGAGACCATGGCGTCGAACGTGGCCCAGCCGCTGGAGCGCCAGTTCTCGCTGATCAGCGGGCTCACCCAGATGACATCGACCAGCGCGCAGGGCAACGCCCAGATCACGCTACAGTTCGACCTCAACCGCAGCATCGACGCCGCCGCCGTGGACGTGCAGGCCGCCATCAACGCCGCCAGCGGCCAGTTGCCAAGCAACCTGCCCACGCCGCCGACATTCCGCAAGATCAATCCCGCCGACTCGCCGATCCTGGTCCTGGCGGTGCAGTCCGACACCCTGCCGCTGACCGAAATCAACGACTTCGCCGACAACGTGCTGGCGCAGCAGATCTCGCAGATTTCCGGCGTGGGGCTGGTCTTCATCGGTGGTCAGCAGAAGCCTTCGGTGCGCATCCAGGTGGATCCCGAGAAGCTCTCGGCCATGGGCATGAGCCTGGAAGACCTGCGCGGCGTGATTGCCGCCACCACGGTCAACCAGCCCACCGGCAGCACCGATGGCGCCACCAAGGCCTTCAACGTCTACACCAACGACCAGGTCACCAAGGCGGCGGCGTGGAACGACATGGTGCTGGCCTACCGCAACCGCGCGCCGGTGCGCGTGCGCGATGTCGGCGTGGCGGTAGACGGGCCCGAGAACGCCAAGCTGGCGGGCTGGGGCTTTGCCGGCGCCGCCGCGCCGGCGGACAACACCTTCCACAACGGGCGCGCCATCATCCTGGCCATCACCAAGCAGCCAGGCGCCAACGTGATCGAGACGGTGGACCGCATCCGCGCCGCGCTGCCGCGCCTGCAGGCCGCGATCCCGCCCACCATCAACGTCAACACGCTGGCCGACCGCACCCAGACCATCCGTGCCTCGGTGGCCGACGTGGAGTTCACGCTGGTGCTCACCATCGCGCTGGTGGTGATGATCATCTTCGTGTTCCTGCGCAACGTGGCCGCCACGGTCATCCCGAGCGTCACCGTACCGCTGGCGCTGATGGGCACCGCAGGCGGCATGTACCTGCTCGGCTACAGCCGCGACAACCTCTCGCTGATGGCGCTCACCATCGCGGTGGGGTTCGTGGTGGATGATGCCATCGTGATGCTGGAGAACATCTATCGCCACGTCGAAGGCGGCATGGCGCCGATAGACGCCGCGCTCAAGGGCGCCGCCGAAATCAGCTTCACCATCGTGTCAATCTCGGTCTCGCTGGTGGCGGTGTTTATCCCGCTGCTGCTGATGGGCGGCATCGTGGGGCGGCTCTTCCGCGAGTTTGCCGTGACTGTCACGCTGACCATCGTGGTATCGGTGCTGGTCTCGCTGACGCTGACGCCGATGCTGTGCTCGCGCTTCCTGACCCCGCCGCGCGGCCATCATCACGGCCGCATCTACCATTGGTTCGAGCATGGCTTCGACACCATGCTCGCAGGCTACAAGCGCGGGCTGGACGTGGTGATGCGCCACCAGTTCTTCACACTGTGCGTGTTTATCGCCACGGTTGCCACCACGGTGGCGCTGTTCATCTACATACCCAAAGGCTTCTTCCCGCAGCAGGACACCGGCTTCATGTTCGGCATCGCGGAGTCGGCGCAGGACGCTTCCTTCAAGTCCATGAACGCACGCATGGTGCAGCTCGCGGATATCGTGCGCGCCGATCCCGATGTCGCGGCGGTTGGCATGACCGGAGGGCAGAACACACTCAACACCGGCAACTTCTTCATCAGCCTGAAACCCAAGGACCAGGGCCGCACCGCCAGCGCCGACGAAGTGATCGCGCGGTTGCGGCCCAAGCTGGCGCAGGTGCAAGGCGCCAACCTGTTCCTGCAGGCCGGGCAGGACATCAACGTGGGCGGGCGGCTGTCGCGCACGCAATACCAGTACACGCTGATGGACTCCAGCCTGGACGAGCTCAACCAGTGGGCGCCGCGCATCCTGGAGCGCCTGCGCGCCCTGCCGGAGTTGAGAGACGTGGCGTCCGACCAGCAGAACGCCGCCGCCGCCGCGCGCCTGACCATCGACCGCGCTCGTGCGTCCAGCTTTGGCATCACGCCGGCCCTGATCGATGCCACGCTGTACGACGCGATCGGGCAGCGGCAGGTAGCGCAGTACTTCACGCAGATCAACAGCTACCACGTGATCCTGGAGGTCACGCCGGCACTGCAGGAAGACCCGCGCCTGTTCAGCAAGCTGTACGTCACCTCGCCGCTGAGCGGCGAGCAGGTGCCGCTGTCCACCTTCGTCAAGATTGACACCGACAGCACTGCCTATCTGTCGATCAGCCACCAGGGGCAGTTCCCCGCCGTCACGATCTCCTTCAACCTGGCACAGGGCGTGGCGCTCGGCGATGCCGTCAAGGCCATCAACAGCACGCTGTCCGGCATGGGCCGCCCGCAAACCCTCTCCGGCTCGTTCCAGGGCACGGCCCAGGCCTTCGGCGCCTCGCTTGCCTCCCAGCCCTACCTGATCGCCGCCGCCCTGGTCGCCGTGTACATCGTGCTGGGGCTGCTGTACGAAAGCTACATCCACCCGCTCACCATCCTCTCCACCCTGCCCTCCGCCGGTGTGGGCGCGCTGCTGATCCTGCTGGCCGGCGGCTACGACCTCAGCGTGATCGCGCTGATCGGCATCATCCTGCTGATCGGCATCGTCAAGAAGAATGGGATCATGATGGTCGACTTCGCACTCACCGCCGAACGCGACCACGGCATGAAGCCGGAGGAGGCCATCTACCAGGCGTGCCTGCTGCGCTTCCGGCCGATCATGATGACCACCATGTGCGCGCTGTTGTCCGGACTGCCGTTGATGCTCGGGCACGGCGCAGGCTCGGAACTGCGGCGGCCATTGGGCTTCGCGATGGTGGGTGGGCTGGTGTTGTCGCAGGCGCTGACGCTGTTCACTACGCCGGTGGTCTATCTCTATCTCGATCGCGCGCATTATTGGTATGTGAAGCGCAAGGAGAAGCGGCAGGCTCGGCGGGAGGGACGTGAACCCGTGAGCAGCACGGAGGCCGAACGCGAGCGTCGGCGGGTGTTGGCGTCTGGGGAGGGGGATTGAGGCCCACGGTCAATGAGATCTCTCGCTCTTGCGAGCGCCCGCCCTCTCCCCCGGCCCCTCTCCCGCAGGCGGGAGAGGGGAGCCAACCAACGGCAAGATCAACCAACTGGTTGTAGCCGTGTGAAGCGCCCGAAGGGCGGGCCACACCCCAACGCGATGCGAAGCGAGCCGTGGAGGTGTGCCAAGGCCGTATGGCGCGCCTTTTTTGCCTACTTTTTTGGCAAGACAAAAAAGTAGGTCGCCTCCCCGAAGGGGAGGTGAAACTGCAGTTGCTTTTGACTTTGACGTTAAGCAGTTGCAGTTGAAGTTGCAACAACCTAACTAACCTCAATCACCCCATTCATGGTCTCATGCCCGGACCCACAAAAAATATCGCACAGGAACCCAAAGCTCCCAGCCACCTTCGGCAAGGCCGAAACCCGAACCACCTTGCCGGGCGGCAAATCCGCCCGAATCCCCAGGTCCGGCACGCTAAACCCCATGATCACATCCTGCGCGGTCAGCTCGAACACCACCGGCTCCCCGACCCGCAGCGCAATCTGATTCGGCGTGAAGACAAACTTCCGCGCATGCACCTTGATCACCCGCGGCGCGGCGGCCGCGCTGCGCAACAGTGGCGTCCCGCCCGCCAGCGCCAGCAAGCCGCACAGCGCCCGCCTGCGGCTGATTCCTTCTCGTCCTGTGACTAACATGACCAACTCCTGATAGCGAGTTCAAAGCGGCACAGCACAACCTGCTCAACCATTGACAGGCTTCTCCTCGATCCCGAAATCCCCCGACGCCCTGCCCGCCTCCACTTCCCTCCAGCCCAATCCCCGATAAGGCTGCGTCGGATCCCACGGCACCGGCAAGCGCTGCGGCTGCGACCCCGCCGCCGGCAATGGAAACATCAGCGAGCGCGCCGCGTGGTGCGCGATATGCCCGGTCATGTGGTGATGCTCCTGATGGATGTGTCCATAGAACACCGTCACGTTGGGATGCGGCATCAGCCGCTCGATGACCTGCGCGCCGTCGCGCGTGGCCCAGTCCCACTGCGGATAGAGATCGAACAGCGGACGGTGCGTGAACACCACGATGCGCGCCGACTGCGGCTGCTGCGCAAGATCCGCGGCGAGCCAGTCGAGCTGCGCCGCGCCCACCCGTCCAGCAGGATCGGACACGTTGTCCAGCACGATGAAGTGCACGCCCTTGTGGTCGAACACATAGTGCGTGGGACCGAACAGTTCGCGGTAGGCGGCGCCCTGGTCCAGGCTGGCGTCGTGCTCGCCCGGCATCAGGTGCACGACCGGCACCCTGAGCGCGGCGATGATCGACTGGAACTCGCGCATGCGCCGGCGGCGCTCGGCGGGGTCATCGGTGGTATGGGTGAGGTCGCCGGTGAACATCAGGAAATCCGGCGGCTCCGCCAGTGCGTTGACCGCGGCCACCGCCTTGGGCAACGTGCCGCGCGCGTCGGGATTGGGCGGGCCCTGGAAGCCCCAGTGCGAGTCCGAGAGTTGGACAAAGTAGAACGCTTCGTCGCGTCCGGCGGCCCATCCGGGCAATGCCGACACAAACACCGCGCCGCCGGCGCAGGCGGCAAGCCCGAGAAAATCACGCCGCTTCCATGCTCGCTTCATGTTGAGCTCCATCGGTTGATCGGATCGGCCAGGGGTTGCTGTGGACCTGCCTGTCATACCGGCGCGCAGGCGTGTTTATTCCCGTTTCCGGTAATATTTTTTTTACGTGGTGGCGGTGAGAATCGGGAATAAACTCAATGCAATCCCGGTATACGCGGCAGAGACGGAATGAACGGGGAAGCGCGCGCGATGCGTCCAACCCGGGCACCGAGCCAAAGGAGTGATGTGAACGCTGCCGACCAGCGCCGCCGTTTCGACGATCTGGTGCTTCCGCACCTCGACGCCGCCTACAACCTGGCCCGCTGGCTCTCGGGCAACCCCGTGGAGGCGGATGACGTGGTGCAGGAAGCCTGCCTGCGGGCTTTCTGCTTTTTTGACAGTTTCCGTGGCGACCAGCCACGCGCGTGGCTGCTGGCGATCGTGCGCAACACGTGGTTCACCGCCTGGCGCAAGCGGCATCAGCCGGGCCAGGCCGAAGGCGCCGGCTACGACGACGCGCATTTCGATGGCGAGCCGCTGCCCGGCTGGCAGGATGGCCACGGCGACAGCCCGGAGCAATGGCTGTTGCGCGCCGAGGATGTCCAGCTGCTGCATCTGGCGCTGGAGCGCCTGCCGCTGGCCTTTCGCGAAGTACTGGTGCTGCGTGAGCTCGAGGACCTGCCTTATCGCGATATCGCCGTCATCGCCCAGGTCCCGCTGGGCACCGTGATGTCGCGCCTGGCACGCGCGCGCAAGCTGCTGGCGAAGGCGGTGCTCGCCTTGCGCGCGCAAGGCACGCGAGGCACCAGCGCCAATGGCGGCGCCAACCTCAGCGCGGCAAGCAACGCATCCGCCGCGCCGGCAACGGGCAGGGCCGACGCGGCAACCGCCATCCACGCAACGCCGCCGCAACCTGCCGGGGAGACAGGCCATGAACTGCAATGACGCCCGCCTGCTGCTGCAGGCCAGTGCTGACGGCGAGCTCGGCGCGGGCGATGCCTTGCGCCTCGAGCGGCACCTGGCGCAATGCACGGCCTGCACCGCGCAGCTCGCGCACCTGCGCGAACTGCGCACCGTATTGCGCGCACATGCGCCCTACCATCGCGCCGGCCCGGCCCTGCGCGCGCGGCTGAACGCCGCGCTGGACGCAGCCCAGGCCGCGCCAGCGCCACAGGCGGCGGCTTTCGGCGGCGCGGCGGCGCCCGCTGGCAACGGTGGCGCATGGTGGCAATGGATGCGGCGCTATTTCGAATGGGGCCCGGCCGCCAATGCCGCCATGGCAGCCCTGACTGTTGCGACGCTGGGCATCGGCATGGTCCAGTTCGCGCTGAGCGATGGCCCGGGGCCCACGGTGGAAAGCGAGATGGTGAGCAGCCACGTGCGGGCGCTGATCTCGGGGCACACGATCGATGTCGCCTCGTCGGACCGCCACACCGTCAAGCCCTGGTTCAATGGCCGGATCGACTACGCGCCGTCGGTACGCGAACTCGCGCCGCAAGGTTTCCCGCTGGCCGGGGGACGGCTTGACTACGTGCATGGGCGGCCGGTGGCGGTGCTGGTCTACCGCCGCAACCAGCACCCCATCGATGTGTTCGTACTGCCATTGCGCTCGTCTGACACGCCCGAGGGCAAGCCGGCCGTCAATCCCGGCCGCAGCCCGGCACCGCCGCAGATCGAGGCGCGCCAAGGCTATCAACTGGCGCTCTGGGAGGCGGACGGCATGCGCTACGCGGCCATCACCGATGCCTCGGCCGACGACCTGCTACGCTTCACGCAGGCCTGGCGCGCGGCCGGTGACAACCGCGCGCCCTGAGCCCGGTGCCTGGGCTCAGGCCAGCTCAGGCCAGCACAAACGGCAACTGCCGCTGGCGCTTGCCGGTGAGCTTGAACAGCGCGTTGGCCACCGCCGGTGCAATGGCCGGCACGCCCGGCTCGCCCAGGCCGGTGGGCGGCTCCTCGGAGGGCACGAAGAACACGTCCACTACCGGCGCATCGGTAATGCGCGGCGGCGGATAGTCGGGGAAGTTGCTGTTCTTCACCGCGCCGTTCTCGATCTCGATGGCAAAGCCCGGCCGCGTCATCGCCAGCCCGAACACGCACGCGCCCTGCACCTGCGCCTCGGCCGACATGGGATTGACCACGCGGTTGGCATGCACCCCGGCCGTCACGCGATGGACATGTGGCTCGTTTTTCACCAGCGACACCTCCACCACATAGGCCACCACCGTGCCGAACGACTCATGCACCGCCACGCCCCAGGCCTGGCCCTTGGGCAGCTTGCGCTTGCCGTAGCCGGACTTGTCCACCGCCAGTTGCAGCGCCGCGCGATGGCGCGCGTGCTTGCTCGCGTCCAGCCGCGCCAGGCGGTACGCCACCGGATCCTGCCTGGCATTGACGGCCACTTCGTCGACCAGCGTTTCCTTGACGAAGGCGGTGTGCGTGTTGCCAACCGAGCGCCACCACAGCACCGGCACCGCTACCTGCGGGTGATGCACCGATAGTTGCAGCGGGAAGCCGTAGTCGTTCTCGACCAGGCCTTCGACCATGGTCGCATCCACGCCGCCCTTGACCATGAATGCCTCGAACGGCGTGCCGGTGAGGATGGACTGCCCGACGACGGTATGCTGCCAGCCGAGCACCTGCCCCTTCGCGTCGATGCCGATGCGCGCGCGGTGCACATGCAGCGGCCGGTAGTAGCCGCCGCGGATATCGTCCTCGCGGCTCCACATCACCTTGAGCGGTTCGTCATGCCCGTTCTTGACCCAGGCCAGCAGCACGTTGGCCGCTTCGACCAGGTAGTCGGAGGTGGGCACGGCGCGCCGGCCGAACCCACCGCCCGCCATCATGGTGTTGAGCGTGACCTTGGCCGGCGGCAGCCCGAGCACGCGCCCGATGGCGGCCTGGTCCACGGTCTGGAACTGCGAGCCCACCCATACCTTCACGCTCTGCATCGCCTTGCCGGATACCTCGGCCTGCAAGGTGCAGTTCAGCGGCTCCATCGGCGCATGCGCCAGGTAGGGGAACTCGTAGTCCGCCGAGATGGTGCGCGCGGCGCCGGACATGGCGCCCAGGTCGGCCTGCAGCGCCACCGTGCCGGGCTGCGCGGCCAGCGTCTTGTACTGTGCGAACAGGTCCTTGGTAGAGACGCTGGAGCCGCTGTCTTCCCACACGATCTCCAGCGCATCGCGCGCCTGCTTGGCCGGCCAGTAGCCATCGGCCACCACTGCTACGCCGGTGCCGCCACGGTCCACCGGCACCAGCATCACGTCGGCCACGCCCTTGATCGCGCGCGCCTTGTCGGCGTTGAAGGATTTCACCTTGCCGCCAAAACGCGGCGGGCGCGCCACTACGGCCACCACCATGTCCTTGAGTCGCACGTCGATGCCGAAGGCGGTGGTCCCCTCCAGCTTGCCGCGCGCATCCAGCCGGCGCGTGGGCTTGCCGATGAGCTTGAACTGCGCCGGGTTTTTCAGCGTCACCTGCTGCGGCACCGGCAGCGCCATGGCGGCCTGCGCCAGTTCGCCAAAGGTGGCGCGATGGCTGCCGGAGGTGACCACGCCCAGCGCCACCTGGCAGCTCGCCGGATCGACCTGCCACTGCGTGGCCGCGGCGGAAACCAGCATGGCACGTGCGCGCGCGCCAAGCTCACGGTACTGCTGGAAGGAATGGTTGAGCGCGGTGGAGCCACCGGTGATCTGCATGCCGAAGGCGGGATCCTTGTACGCATCGCCGGCGGGCGCCAGCGTGGCGCGCACGTTGCGCCAGTCCACGTCGAGCTCTTCTGCCAGCGCCATGGGCAGCGCCGTATGCACGCCCTGGCCGAATTCGAGCCGGTTGACCGCCACCGTGACGGTATTGTCCGGGGCGATCAGCAGGAACGCCTGCGGCGGCGAAGGCGGGGCCTTGGGCGCCGCGCCTTCTTGCGCCAGCGCGGCCTGGGCCGGCAGGATGCCGAGCGCCAGGCCGCCAC